>JAADDT010000080.1 GCA_013153765.1 Aquificota bacterium | reverse complement strand
CGTCCGCAAGGCTTATGGAAGGGTCTTTAGGATAGACGGAAAGAACCATAACCGGTGCTGTGGCGTCGCTGACCTTGTAAACCTGCGGTTCCTTAATACCTGAAGGCAGTCTTGACTTTACCTTGTTTATCTCGTTCTGGACGTCTGTAGCCGCCTGCTCCAGGTTTTTTTCATACTCAAATTCGGCTGTGATTACGGCAACCTCGTCGTTTGATACGGAGGATACGGTTCTTACCTTGTCTATGGTAAACAGCCTTTTTTCTATGGGTATTGCCACGTTTTCAGCCATGTCTTTTGCGGAAGCTCCCGGATGTACCACGACCACCGAGACGGAAGGTCTGTTGGCGTCAGGGAAAAGCTTCTGCCTCATCTCAAAAAAGCCTATTATCCCAAGCACAGTAAGGGCTATTATTACGGAAAGTATGAAGTGGGGTCTTTTCAGCACGTATTCTATCAGGCTTGAGTTCATCTTCCGCTCTCCTTCAGCACCAGCTTTCCTTTTTTACCGAAGGCAAGAAGCCTTAACTTGCTCTGCTGGGCTACAGCCACCTCCATACCTTCCTGTATGTTCCCTTTTACCACAGCGTTAACGCCGTCCGTTCCCAGTAGCTCAACCTCAACCTTTTGAAAACCGCCGTCTCTGTAAATCAGCAGGTATTTTTTTCCGGTAAGCTCAAGCACCGCGTTAAGCGGGACGACGTATCCGGACAGCTCCTTTTTCAGCGAAACGTTCAGGAAGGAGTTTGACGCCACGCCTTCCGGTCTGTAGCCTATTCTTGTTTTTATTACCTTAAGGAATTCGGGGCTGGCTGAAGGGCAGACCATCATCACTTTCAGCTCTTTTTTACTGCCGTTAAAGTCCACGACAAGGCTGTCTCCCTCCTTAACAGGGTAGTCCGGAGGGAGTTTTACTATTATTTCGTACCTGTCAGAACTTTCTATGTTAAGCACCGGCTTTCCGGGTACCACCAGATTACCTTCCCTGACGTTTATCCTCTGCACCACGCCGTCAACAGGTGAGGTTATACGCAGGTATCCAAGCTCGTCTTCTAAAGATGCCATCTTTTCCCTCAGCTGTTTTATCTTACCTTCCAGAACGGAGATGTTTGATACCACGTCGTTGTAGTTTGACTGGGCAATTTTGTAAACGGCGTAGCTTTTTTCCACAGCCTCAAGGGGTATGGCTTTCTTTTCGTAAAGCCTTTTGTTCCTTTCGTATATCTTCCTTTTGGTTTCAAGGTCTATTTTGAGGGCTTCCTTTTTGCCGGAAAGGGCTTTCAGCTGGCTTTTTACGTTCTGTATTTCAACTGCGGTGGTTTCTATCTGGGTTTTTACAGGGGTGTCGTCAACTGTAAGGACAACCTGACCTTTTTTTACGAACTGTCCCGTTTTCACGTGTATTTTTTTAATGTAGCCGGACAGTTTTGAACTTACCTGCACCGTGTTGAAAGGTCTGAAAAGTCCTAAAAACTGGTCTTCAACCTGAATGCTACCTTTCTTGACCACAGCTCCCTCAACCACGTAAACGGGTTTTTCCGGAGGGGGTGTGGAAGCCACCTCTTCCATTCTGATTTTAAGCAGTCTTATCCCGCCTATGATGAAGACAAGCAACAGTATTACTATAACCAGTCTTTTAAGCCACTTACTCATTTTTAAACTCCTCTAAAATGTAGTACAGGTAGGATACTGCCCTTTCCTTTTCGTAAACAGCCCGGTAGTACTCGGTTTCAGCCTTTACCTTCTGGGCTTTTGCGTAAAGAAGGTGGAACATATCGGACACGCCTTCCTCGTACTTTGCCTTTTCCGTTTCTTCCACCATTTTTGCGTAATCCACCTGTTTTTTTGCCGTTTTTATGCCACTTTCAGCTGTTTTTATCCTGTTTAAGGCGTCAACTATATCCTTTTTTATTTTCAGTTTCAGGTTTTGTTTTAACAGCCTTGCCTTTTCCATCTCCAGCTTTGATTGGATGTACTGGTTTTTCCGCTTGCCGAAATCAAACAGGGTAAACTCTATAAGGAAGCCTATCTGCCACAGGTCTTTATACTCACTGTTTCCCATGTTCCTCTGGGCTGAAGCGTTAAGGTAAATCCGAGGCAGGTACTTTCCTTTTGCTATGTCCACTTTCCTTTTTGCTATTTCCCGTGAAAGGTCAGCCTTTTTTAACGCATCAAGACCGGCTATCTTCCTGTTCAGGTCAGGTATGAATATGGTCTGGGTTTTTTTCACGTCCTCCAGATGGGAAAGGTCTATTTCTTCACTGCCTATCAGATACTTAAGGGTCTGCTTCAGGGTGTTTATTGAGTTTTTAACCTTTGATATTTCGCTTTTTGCCTGCTCAAGCTGGTAGTTTATCTTCAGCAGGTCAACCTCAGCTTTTCTACCTATCTTAACGGCAAGCTCCACGTCCTCGTACAGCTTTTCAAGTGATTTTTTGTAGGCGGTAAGTGCCTGAAGGCTCTTTTCCAGCTCAAGTATCTTCAGGTAGGTTGATTTTACGTTGAATATCAGCTGGTTTTTTGTAAGGAGAAAGTCTATTTCCTTAAGTCTTTTGCCTAAAGAGGCTATCTCCGTGTTTTTCCTCAGTTCAAATCCGGTGAAAAGTGGAAGTGTGTAAGACAGTGCGGTGATTAGCTGATGCTCCGCTCCGATAAGCCTTCGGGGGTCTATGGGAGGCGTAAGCGGGTAAAGGATACGGCTGTCTTCGTACTTTGTTCCGGTTATCCTTGCCTTCAGCTCACCGAAGTGCTGTGCCTTTATGGATTTCTTTTTGGCTTCCTGAATTTTTATGTCAACCTTTTTTTCTTTAAGGAGGGGACTGTTTTTTACAGCCTGATCTATAAGCTCCTGAAGTGTAGTGCCGTAGGAAATACCGAACGCAAGTAAAAGCCCTGCAATGATGCTGTTCATTTTTTCACCTATTTATGAGTTATAGTTTTATAACTATTTAAGGTTTAATTATAATATAGGCTGTAGCCTGATGCAACATTTTTCATTAAATTTATTATAAAAGGAAAAAGCAAAAAAAATAAAAGAATAGGGGAAAAAATTGAGGAAAAGAAAGAGTATTAAGGAAAGGAAGGAAGAGGTCTTTCTGGTTATTTCCCAGATTATTGCAGAAAAAGGTCTGTCGGAAGTTTCAACCGTAGAGGTGGCGAAAAGGTTAGGGGTGTCCCAGCCGGCTATTTACAAGTATTTTAAAAATAAAGACGAGATGATAGTTTACTTTTTGGAACACCTGAAGGGTCAGCTGGAGGAGGTTTTAAAAAAGGCTTCCAAAGGCAAAAACACGAGGGAAAAGCTGAAGCTCATATACAAGGAACATTTTAAGCTGATAGAAAAAACAAAAATCCTTCCAAGGATTATATTTTCTGACGTGGTATATCTGGGAAATCCTGCAAAAAAAGAGGTTTTGAAGGACGCTATCCTTACCTATAAAAAAGGGATAATTGACATTTTGAAGGAAGGGATTGAGAAGGGTGAGGTGGTGAATATTGATCCGGAGATAGGTGCAAGGCTTTTTATCGGAAGCATAATAGCCACCACCTTAACGTGGATGCTGAAGGATATGGAGTTTAAGCTGTCAGAACAGGTTGACAGGCTTATGGAAAACTGGGATAAGATGCTTTTTAGGTAAAAAAAA
>JAADDT010000017.1 GCA_013153765.1 Aquificota bacterium | reverse complement strand
ATGCTCCGGTTTATCAGGGAAGGTAAAACCTTTGATCAATTTATAAAAAATAAAAATAATTAATGTATAATTGCAGATATAACCTTGTTAAGGGGTTTTAGATGCCTGCTTTTTTAAAGCCTCCGGTTGACGTTATTGAGGAAGAGGACGGTTATCTGGTGGTTGTTGACCTGCCGGGCGTTAAGCCGGAGGACATACAGCTTAAAGGGTACGATAACTACATAGAGATAGAAGGGGTGAAAAAACCGCCTTTTGCCGGTAATTACCTGCTTATGGAAAGGTTTTCCGGCAAGTTTAAAAGGAAGGTTTTTTTCAGGGACGGTGTGGACACGGGAAGTTCAAGGGCAACACTTGAAGATGGGGTGCTTACCATTTTCATACCGAAATCAAAAACTAAAGTGGTTCTTTCAACCACAACAATTATTATCAGGAGGTAAGAATGCTACAGCCGTCAATTGATGATGAGCAGGTTGAGGTACCTATACCTGAAGAACTGCCACTACTTCCCATAAGGGATTTGGTCGTTTTTCCCTATATGGTCTTTCCCATATTCGTAGGCAGACCTTTTTCAATAAAGGCTATAGAGGAGGCTATAGAAAACCACGACAGGTACATATTCCTTGCACTCCAGAAGGATAAGGACATAGAGGAGCCTACGGAGGAAGACCTGTACAAAACGGGTACGGTGGCTACCATTCTCCGTATGATGAGGCTTGACGACGACAGGATAAAAATACTGGTTCAGGGGGTAGCAAGGGGCAGGATAAAGGAGCTCCGTAAAGAGGACGACCTTTACAAGGTAAAGATAGACGTTATCGGCGAAGACAGGGACAGGTATGCTGAAAACATAGAGGTTGAGGCACTTAAACATTCCATAAGGGATTTAATAGACAAGGCAATAACGCTGGGGAAACAGATAATACCAGACCTGCTTGAGATAATAAAGTCCGTTGAGGAGCCGGGTAAACTGGCTGATCTGGTAGCCTCCATACTGGACTTAAAGTCCGAAGAGGCACAGGAGATACTTGAGATAACCGATCCACTTGAAAGGCTGAGGAAAGTCCACGACCTTCTGCTGAAGGAGGTGGGTCTGCTTGAGATACAGCACAAGATAAGAACCGCCGCAAGGGAGTCTATGGAGAAAGACCAGCGGGAATACTTCTTAAGACAGCAGATAAAAGCCATTCAGGAGGAGCTGGGTGAAAGGGACGAAAGGCAGGAGGAGATAGAGCAGTACCGCCTGAAGATAGAAAAGTCCGGAATGCCTGAGGAAGTCCGTAAGGAAGCTGAAAAACAGCTGAAAAGACTGGAGAAGATGCATCCGGACTCGGCGGAAGCGGGAGTTATACGGACTTACCTTGACTGGCTGGTAGAACTGCCGTGGAACAAAAGAACAAAGGACAGGCTTGACCTGAAAAGGGCTAAAAAGATACTGGACAAGGATCATTACGACCTTGAGAAGGTGAAGGAAAGGATACTGGAATACCTTGCCGTCCAGAAGCTAAAAAGGGACAAGGCTATGAAAGGTCCTATCCTGTGTTTCGTTGGACCTCCCGGTGTGGGCAAAACCTCACTGGGCAAGTCCATAGCAAAGGCTCTCGGCAGGAAGTTCGTAAGACAGTCCTTGGGAGGCGTAAGGGACGAGGCTGAAATAAGGGGACACAGAAGGACTTACGTCGGGGCTATGCCGGGAAGGATAATACAGGCTATAAAACAGGCAGGGACGAAAAATCCCGTCCTTATGCTTGACGAGGTTGACAAGCTGGCTTCTGACTTCAGGGGTGATCCTGCCTCTGCACTGCTGGAGGTTCTTGATCCTGAACAGAACAAGGACTTTGTGGATCACTACCTTGGGGTGCCGTTTGACCTGTCCGAGGTGATGTTCATATGTACCGCAAACAGGATAGACACCATACCGCGACCGCTACTTGACAGGATGGAGATAATCAGGATACCGGGATACGCAGAGGAGGAAAAGCTACACATAGCCAAAAACTACCTGATACCGAGACAGCTTAAGGAAACGGGACTGAAGCCGAAGTACGTTGAGTTTACAGATGCGGGCTTAAAATACCTGATAAGACACTATACGAGGGAAGCAGGTGTAAGAAGCCTTGAAAGGCAGATAAACGCCGTTTTAAGGAAGATAGCTAAGGAGATAGCACTTACCGGCAAGAAGAAGAAGTACAGGATAACCAAGTCCCTCGTCAAGAAGTTTTTAGGAGCTCCACTTTATATGCCTGAAAAGGAGAAGGAAGACGAGATAGGCGTCGTCACCGGACTTGCTTGGACGGAAGTTGGTGGTGAGATACTGAAGATAGAGGCTACACGTATGCCGGGTAAGGGACAGCTCATACTTACCGGCTCCCTTGGGGACGTTATGAAGGAGTCGGCTATGACGGCACTTTCTTACGTAAAATCAAAGTCTGACGAATACGGCATAGACGTTAAGGACTTCCAGAAGTACGACGTCCACGTACACGTGCCGGCAGGGGCTATACCGAAGGACGGACCTTCAGCAGGCATATCCATAGCCACCGCAATAGCCTCCCTGTTTACACAGCTACCGGTAAAGTCTGACGTTGCCATGACCGGCGAGATAACGCTAAGGGGTAAGGTTCTGCCTGTAGGGGGGCTTAAGGAAAAGATACTGGCGGCAAAAAGGGCGGACATACACACCGTAATACTCCCTGAAGGCAACAGGGACGAGGTTATGGAAGACCTGCCACCTTTTACCAGAAAGAACATCAATCTGGTCTTCGTTGACCACATAGACGACGTTTTCAAGATAGCCATAAAGGATTTTGAGGAAAGGCTTAAGAAGGTAAAAAGCAGGAAAAAGAAGAAAAAAGAAAAGGAAAAGGTCAGGGAGGGGGCTTGACCTTCTCCTTGCCTTTCCTTCTTACTCCTCTTTATAATTGATACTTTCATAAATTTTTGGAAGGGTATGTTTTGGTCAGAAAAGCGACTGTGAAAGATGCGGGGAAGATTTTTGAAATTTTACAGATGTACGCACTGGAAGGTGTTCTCCTTCCCAGAAGTTTAAACAGTATTTACGAAAACATAAGGGACTTTTTCGTTTACGAGGAGGAGGGACAGATAGTAGGTATAGGCTCACTGCACGTGTTCTGGGAAGACCTTGCGGAGATAAAATCACTTGCGGTAAAGCCTGAATACCACGGCAGGGGGATAGGTAAAAGGATAGTTGAGGAATGTATAAAGGACGGTGAAAGGCTCGGCATAAAAAAGGTTTTTGCACTTACTTACGTTCCTGAGTTTTTTGAAAAGCTGGGCTTTCGGGTGGTTGACAAGTCGGAATTTCCACAGAAGGTATGGACCGAATGTATCCACTGCGTAAAGTTCAACGACTGTAAGGAGATACCTGTTTTGCTTGAGATTGGAGGAGACGGTGAAAAACATAATACTGGTGAGACACGGGGAGAGTGAGTACAACGCAAAAAGGATAGTACAGGGACACATAGATACTGACCTTACGCCGGCAGGCGTGGTTCAGGCAAGGCTGGTGGCTGAAGCTCTAAAAAGCTACAGCATAGAGAGGATAATCTCCTCAGACCTGAGGAGGGCTTACAGGACGGCTTTGATAATAGGGGACGTTCTTAACCTGCCTGTTGAGACGGACAGCCGTATAAGGGAGATGGGCTTTGGTGAATGGGAAGGCAGGAGTTATGAAAGGATTTTTGAGACGGACTACACAACCTTCCAGAACTGGCTTAAAAATCCTGTAGCCTGTCCACTGCCTTCACAGGAGGAGATTTCCTCCTTTGAAAAAAGGCTGGGGGAGTTTTTTAAAGACCTTGTCCAGATGGAGGAGGAAAACATCCTCGTCGTTGGACACGGCGGTTCAATACAGGGTATTTTGTGTATAGCCTGCGGTATGGGAATGGAAAACCTGTGGGCTTTGAAGCATTCAAACACAGGACTGTCTCACATACAGACGGACGGCAGGCAGACTTACATAAAGGTAGTAAACTCAACGGCTCACCTTGACGGGGTAAGCTTTAAGGAAAATCCCATTATGTAAGTTTTTTCCTTATTAAACATTCGGCTAAAATAAGGTCTTCTCTGGTTGTTATCTTAAAGTTAAGGGGTGAGCCTCTGTTTGTGGTTATCCTGTATCCTGCCTTTTCCATAAGGTAGCTGTCGTCCGTTCCAAGAATGCCTTTTTCCCTTGCCTTGTGGTGTGCATCAAGTAGCTTCTTATAGCTGAAGGTCTGGGGCGTCTGGACTATGAAAAGCCTGTCCCTGTCAAGGGTTTTTACGACAGTGCCGTTTTCCACTTCCTTTACCGTGTCCCTTGCAGGTATTCCGGTAATGCTCCCGTCCCAGCCGTTTTTAACGTTTTTAATCCCTTCAACGAACATCTTTTCCGTTGCAAAGGGACGGGCAGTGTCGTGTATTACAACCACGTCCGCTTCCTTTACCGCTTTCAAGCCGTTGTAAACCGAGTCCTGCCTTTCCTTTCCACCTGCCACCTTTTCCACAGGCTTGAAGGAAAAGACCTTAATCCTTTCAAGGTCTTCCTCAGGCAGGACGAGGATTATACGGTCTATCAGGTCTATCCTGTTTACCGTATTTATGCTGTGCTGGAACAGTGGCTCACCTTTCAGTTTTATAAACTGCTTTTTTTCTCCAAACCTTCTGCCGAGACCACCTGCAAGAAGCAACGCCACCACTTTCATGTCCACCACCTAAACTGAGGTAAGTTTTTCCCTTTCAAGATACTTTTTCAGGAAAAGTCCGGTGTAGGAGTGGGGGTTTTTTACAAGCTCCTCCGGTGTTCCCGTTCCTATGACCTGACCACCGCCTTCGCCACCTTCAGGTCCAAGGTCTATTATCCAGTCGGCGTTTTTTATCACGTCAAGGTTGTGTTCAATGACGACAACGGTGTTTCCCTTGTCAACAAGCCTGTTTAAAACCTGTATAAGCTTGCTGACGTCGTGGGAATGGAGACCTGTTGTCGGTTCGTCCAGCAGGTAAAGTGTCCTTCCCGTGTCCCTTTTTGACAATTCCCTCGTCAGCTTTATCCTCTGTGCCTCACCGCCGGAAAGTGTGGTGGCAGGCTGTCCCAGTTTTATGTAGTCAAGTCCCACGTCGTAAAGGACTTTAAGCTTGTTCCTGATGGAAGGCACATTTTGGAAAAACTCAAGGGCTTCAGCCACGGTCATATCAAGGACGTCCGCTATGTTTTTTCCCTTGTATTCTATCGCAAGGGTTTCCTTGTTGTACCGTTTTCCGCCACACACCTCACAGGTGACGTAAACGTCAGGTAAAAAGTGCATCTCTATCTTTACCACGCCGTCTCCCTTGCAGGCTTCACACCTTCCTCCCTTAACGTTGAAGGAAAACCTGCCGGGGGTGTATCCTCTCATTTTCGCCTCCGGCGTTGAGGCAAACAGCGTCCTTATGTGGTCAAAAACCTTCGTGTATGTGGCAGGGTTGGAGCGTGGGGTTCTGCCGATTGGGGACTGGTCAACGTTTATAACCTTGTCTATGTGCTCCCAGCCTTCTATAGCCTCGTGCTTCCCGATGTGCTCGTTCCTGTGGTAAAACCTGTTTTTCGCCGCCTGCCACAGTATATCGTAGATAAGCGTTGATTTTCCGCTTCCGGACACGCCTGTTATGGCAACGAAAAGACCTAAAGGTATCTCAACGGTTATGTTCTTAAGGTTGTGCTCACTTGCTCCTTTTATGATCAGCTTCCTTTCCGGGTCGGCAGTTCTCCTTTTTTTCGGGACGGGTATTTTCAGCTGTCCGCTCATGTACTTGCCTGTAAGGGAGTTTTCGTTTTCCATTATTTCCTGCGGACTTCCGGTTGCAACAACTCTCCCGCCGAACACACCGCTTCCCGGTCCCATGTCCACTATAAAGTCAGCCTCCTCTATCGTTTCCGGGTCGTGTTCAACCACTATTACCGTGTTGTCAAGGTCCCTAAGCTCCTTCAGTGTGCTTATAAGCCTTGCCGTGTCCCTCGGGTGGAGACCGATTGAAGGCTCGTCCAGTACGTAAAGGACGCCTGAAAGCTTTGAGCCTATCTGGGTGGCAAGCCTTATCCTCTGTGCCTCACCGCCGGAAAGTGTGGTGGCAGGTCTGTCCAGCGTAAGGTAGTCAAGTCCCACGTCAATGAGGAACTTTAGCCTTTCTTTTATTTCCTTTACTATTTTTTCTCCTATTATCCTGTCCTTTTCTGACATAGGGGCTTTTTCAAACTCCTCAAAGAACCTGTAAGCACGCTTCACGTCCATACGCACCACGTCCCATATGGAGTTTCCCATTATTTTTACCTGCAGGGCTTCCATACGGAGCCGTGAGCCTTTACAGACAGGACAGGTTATCTCCCTTATGAACTTTTCAAGCTCCAGCCTTTGCTTTTCGTTGTCCGTTTCCAGATACTTCCTTTCAAGATGTGGAACTATCTCAATTAGCAGTTCTTCCCTTACCTCTTCAGGCAGGTCTTTAAACTTTGTGTACTTGTTTATGCCGTGGTAGTAGATAATGTCGTAAATCATACCTTTTATGTATTTGAAATAAAAACTGTCCGTTATCCTGAAAGCTTCTATTACGGACCTGTTCTGATCAACGAGGGCGTTAACGTCTATCCTGTGTATAACTCCCAGACCTTTACATTCGGGACAGGCTCCGTATGGGCTGTTGAAGGAAAACAGTCTTGGTGAAAGCTCCGCTATGGAAAATCCGTGTTCCGGACAGGCAAACCTTTCACTGAAAATCCTGTCCTCACCTTCCGAAAGGTTGTTCACCACAACGACGCCTTCACCTATCTTTAAAGCCTGCTCAACGCTGTCAACCAGCCTTGACCTTATTCCCTCCTTTATTACTATCCTGTCAACCACAACCTCTATTGTGTGTTTTTTGTTTTTGTGTAGTGGGGGCAGTTCGTCTATCAGGTAAACCTGACCGTTTATCCTTACACGGGGGTATCCCATTCTGTTTATCTTTTCTAAAATTTCCCTGTGCTCTCCCTTTTTTCCCTTTACCACAGGGGCAAGTATCTGTAGTTTTGTCCCTTCAGGGTATTTAAGTAGTTGCTGGACTATCTCCTCAGGAGACTGTGATGCTATCAGCCTGTCGCACTCCGGACAGTAGGGCTTCCCGATTCTGGCAAACAAAAGCCTCAGGTAGTCGTAAATCTCCGTTATGGTTCCGACAGTTGAACGGGGGTTTTTTGACGTGGTTTTCTGGTCTATGGCTATTGCAGGGGATAGACCGTCTATACTGTCAACGTCCGGCTTTTCCATAAGACCTAAAAACTGCCTTGCGTAGGCAGACAGGCTTTCAACGTACCTCCTTTGACCTTCCGCATATATGGTGTCAAAAGCCAGTGAGGACTTTCCCGAGCCGGAAGGTCCCGTTATGACCACAAGCTTGTTTTTTGGTATTTCAAGGTCAATATTTTTTAAGTTGTGCTGTCTTGCTCCGTGCACAATAATCCTGTCCATAAATCTTACCTCTTAAGGTTTGTCCGGTTTTTTTCAGGCTGGAACATCTTTGTAAGGATTACCTGCCGTAAAGACCTACAAGGTGGGTCTGGCTTAATATGTGTCCTTCCATTGCGTTCCACACGTCTTCCTTCAC
The DNA here is from genome assembly GCA_013153765.1 of Aquificota bacterium. Taxonomy (GTDB): domain Bacteria; phylum Aquificota; class Aquificia; order Aquificales; family Hydrogenothermaceae; genus Persephonella_A. Next base: position 8,802 of record JAADDT010000017.1, on the reverse strand, counting down.
CGCTCCCGGAGGTAGTCCAAGCAGTGGAATGTCCAGTGCGTAAATCCTGAAGTAGTACCTGTGTGGAAAACCTCGGGGAGGGCAGGGACCGAAGTATCCTATCTTTCCAAAGTCGTTAATTCCTTGTTTTATTGTGCCGTCAACCACAGGTTGTTTAGGCAGGTTTTCCTTGAGGGAAGTGATGTAGTAAGGTATGTCGTAAACTATCCAGTGGACAAAAAGACCGAAAGGTGCGTCAGGGTCTTCCATTATTATGACGAAGCTCTGTGTCTGGGGTGGGAAGTCTCCCCAGAACAGGTCGGGGGATATGTTTTCCCCGTCGCAGGTGTATTTTACAGGTATGTAAGTGCCGTTCATAAATGCGGAGGATTTGAGGAAAAAGCCTGAGCCTGCTTTCGGCGGTTGGTCAGCCTGAAGCTGTTGGTCTGTGCTGTTTGTTGATTTGACGCAGGACAGTAAAAAAACGGAAATAAAGGCTATAAGTAAACTTCTTATTACCATCTGAAAAACCTCCCGCTTTATATGGCTTTTGAAAACCTTTTTTCCTTCTTGGCTCTGGTGTAAACGTCAAAACTTACCGCAATGTTCCTTATAAGCAGTCTGCCTGCCGGCGTAACGTCTATCCTGTCCGGGTAGAGTTTTACCAGACCGTCCTTTTCAAGCTCCTTCAGATGCTCCATTTCCTCCGCAAAATACCTGTCAAAGTTTATTCCGTACTTTTCTTCAATCTCCCTTTTGTAAAGCTGGAAGTGGGACATCAGCCTCATTATAACGTCCCGTCTTATAATGTCGTCCTGATTTAGGATAATTCCCCTTTCTATAGGCAGTTTGCCGGCTTCAACCATTGAGTAGTAGTCTTTGAGCTTTTTGTGGTTCTGGGCGTAGGCGTCGTAAAGCATACTGATGGAAGTGGCTCCAAAGCCGATAAGCTCCGCTTCTGCGTGGGTGGTGTATCCCTGAAAGTTCCTGTGTAGGGTCCTTTCCCTCTGGGCAACAGCCAGCTCGTCGTCCGGCTTGGCGAAGTGGTCCATACCTATAAACAGGTAGCCGGCTTTTGTAAGCTTTTCTATGGTCATTTTAAGTATGTCAAGCTTTTCCTGTGGCGGAGGAAGGGCGTCCTCGTTTATCCTCCTTTGAAGTCTTTTCAGCCACGGCACGTGGGCGTAGTTAAAGTTGGCTATCCTGTCCGGATTTAGCTTTATTACCTTGTCTATCGTTTTTGAGAAACTTTCCAAGGTCTGGTACGGCAGACCGTAAATAAGGTCTATGTTCACGCTTTCAAAACCTGCCTCCCTTATCCATTCCATCACGTTAAATATCATTTCTTCAGGCTGTATCCTGTTTACCGCTTCCTGCACCTTCCTGTCAAAGTCCTGTATGCCGAAGCTAACTCTGTTAAAGCCTATCTCCCTTAAAAGGAATATCCTTTCCCTGCTTACGTGTCTCGGGTCTATCTCTATGGAAACCTCCGCATTTTCGTCAAAGGAGAACCGTTTTTTTATCTCCTCCATCAGCCTTACGGTCTGGTCGTCCTCAAGGTAGTTGGGCGTTCCCCCTCCCCAGTGTAGCTGGACTACTTTCCTTGAATTGTCAAGGAGGGAGTTCATTATGTCCATTTCCTTAAACAGATGCTCAAGGTAAGGCTCCACAACCTCTTTCCTTCTGGTTATTATCACATTACAGCCACAGAAGTGGCAGGCAGATTCACAGAAAGGTATGTGGAAGTAAAGGGAAAGTGGTGTTTTCCTTTCGTTGGACTGGATTACCTTTTCCCTCCACTGCTCCTCCGTTAGGGAGGGTGAAAACTCCTGTGCAGTCGGGTAGCTGGTGTATCTTGGGGCTGGTTTTGCGTATTTCATTATAAGGTCTAAATCAAACTTAACGTCTTGGGGATGGAAAGCCATAACCAATACCTCTTTTCAGTCCGTTTTGGAAATTATACTATATATAATGTGGTGTGCCAGCCTTTTTTACAATGTTTTTAAACATATTTTAAAAAGTGGGGGAAGGCTGTTAAAAAAACAAGCCTGTATTCAGAAAATACTTGATTTTGCAGGAAATAAGTTATAAGCTAAAACAAAAAATAAAACCTTACTGGAGGTAAAGCCATGAGAAGGATAATTGCAGGTCTTGTTGGGGCGGTTGTTATCGCATCCCCTACGCTGGCTGTTGACAAGGAAAACGTAGGTTGTGGTCTGGGTTATATGCTGTTTAAAGACGCTCCGGACACAACACTGTTTGAAGTGCTTGCCGTAACCACAAACGGCATCTCCGGAAACCAGACCTTCGGTATCACAACAGGTACGCTTGAGTGTAAACAGCCTGAAAGGGTGGTAAAAAACGACAGGCTGTTCAGGTTCGTGTCGGAAAACATGGACCAGCTGGCATCGGACATAGCTTCAGGCAGGGGTGAGGCACTTGATACGGTTTCTGAACTGATGGACATACCTGAAGAGAAGAAGGAGTTGTTCTACTCCAAGCTTCAGGAAAACTTTGACAAAATCTATCCATCTGAAAAAGTCCAGTCGGCGGACGTGATAGACAAGATAGTTGAGATTGCACAGGAAGTTTAAACTGTTGACGGCAGGCTTTTTAGCCTGCTCCCTTTCATTTTCTTACGGCTCGGAAGATACTCTTAAAGGGCTGTCTTCAAATCCTGTCTGGTTAAAGCTACTCCACTTCAGGGACGGAAAGTCGGAAATAGACGACAGGGATTTTTTCCTTTCACCGGAAGGTTATAAAAATCCACTTGCCGAATTAAAAGCCACGCTCAAAGCCTTACAGACCAGCAAGGATACAGGAGATAACCATCCGGCGTGCAGGTATCCTGCAAGGTACACGTTTTTGAAAAAACATCTGGACTTAAAACTTGCGGTAAAGCCGGACTGTAAAGCCTTCAGGGAGTTTTTCAGCCAGATAAAGCCAAATTCGGTTTCTCTGGTCTTTTCGGATTATTACATAAACAGTCCTGCCTCCATGTACGGACATACTTTTTTAAGGATAGACCCTCCTTTCAAAAGTTCCCTTTTAGGGTATGCGGTTAACTACGCCGCCGATGTTGACAGGCAGGAAGGTCTTATGTACTACATAAAGGGTCTTACAGGCGGCTACAAGGGTTTTTATTCCGTTTTTCCTTACTACAGGAAAATATTTGAGTACAGCCACCTTGAAAGCAGGAACCTCTGGGAATACAGGCTGAAACTTGACAGGGAAGACGCCGGATTTATCGTTATGCACCTGTGGGAGTTGAAGGAAAGGTACTCTTATTATTACTTTTTTGATAAAAACTGCTCTTACCAGATACTTTACCTGATAGACGTGGTAAAGCCGGAGCTTGACCTTACCGGCAGGTTTTCCCTGTGGACTATACCTGTTGAGACCGTAAGGGCTTTAAAAAAGGAAGGTATGGTGGAAAAGGTTGAATTTAGACCTTCAGCCACGACGCTTATAAAGGCTTTTATAAAAAGCGAAAAACTTTCCCAAAAAGAGGTGGAAACGGCAAAGGAGATAGCACAGTTCAAACGGAAGGCTGAAACAGTACTCCAGTCCGGCATACCTGAGAGGGATAAGGCAAAGATTCTGGAGTTTTCAAAACTGTTGTTTATGTATTATGCGGTAAAAAACAAAATGGGACAGGAAGAGTACAAAAAGAAGCTCCTTACCTTGCTCAGGGCAAGGAGTAAGGTAAAACACCGGATAAAACCTTACGTTCCCAGACCTGCTCCACCTGAAGAAGGGCATAAACCTCAAAGGCTTTCCCTTTTCTGGGGGACGGACGACGGTGAAAGGTTCGTTGGCTTTAGCTACAGGACGGCTTACCACAGCCTTCAGGACGACGACACGGGCTACATGGAAGGCTCTGAAGTGGTTTTTCCCTCCGTAAAGGTGGTTAACTATCCGGACTTGAACAGAACCGTACTTGACAGGCTAACCTTTGTAAGGATACTTTCCCTTGCAGAAAGGAACTTACTGTTTAAGCCGGTCTCGTGGGGGGTGAACTTCTCCGTGGAAAGGAAGTGGGAATACGGGAAAAAATCCCTGTTTACTGACCTTTCTTTCGGTGTTGGACATTCTTACAGGATAGGGAAAGCGGTAGTTTTTTACGGTCTTTTTTCCGGAACAGACCTTTCCCTTACATCACTTGATAAAAGCCGTTTTAACCTGCTCCCTTCCACCGTTGCCGTTTTCGGCAGTGGCTTACACAAGCTTGTCCTGAAAGGGGGTTTTGGCGGTATGTTTACTAAAAATAAAGCTTACTACCACGGAAGGCTCAACGGCTCATACACGCTTAAGCTGGGAAGGAACGGGACTGCCGTTTTTGAAGGGGGCTTTACAAGGGTTTTTAACAAGAACAGGTACGCCGTCCAATTTTCTGTAAACAGGTACTTCTGATGATAAAATAGATAGTGATCAGTCTTTACGGAGGTAGTAAATGGAGTACGTCTATTTTGAGGGGAAGATAGTACCTGAAGATCAGGCAAAAATCAGCGTAAAAACGAACTCCCTCCATTACGGAACAGCCATATTTGAAGGGATAAGGGCTTATTACGATAAAGAGACGGACAAGATGTGGGGTCTGTTTTTCAGGGAGCATTACGAAAGGCTTTTTCAAAATATGAAGGTTTTGAATATGGAGATAGAGGAAACCATTGACCAGCTTGTAGAGATAACCAAAGAACTGATAAAGGTGAACAAAATAAAGTCAGACATATACATAAGACCGCTTGTTTACTTTTCTGACCTGAAAATAAGTCCAAAACTCATAGGCTACACGGCAAAGATAACCATTTACACCTATCCACTTGGGGACTACATAGACATAAACGACGGCATAAAGGCTGTCGTATCTTCGTGGACGAGGTTGAACGACAACATGATACCGCCACGGCTGAAGGTGGCAGGGGCTTACGTGAACAGTGCTTTTTCAAAAACGGAAGCCATACTGAACGGGGCTGACGAGGCTATAGTGCTTAACAAGAACGGTTTCGTTTCCGAAGGCTCTGCCGAGAACATATTTATCGTAAGGAACGGAAAGCTCATAACACCTCCCCTGTCTGACGACATTCTGGAAGGTATTACCAGAAGGGCTATAATCACCATTGCGGAGGATTTGGGCTATCCTGTGGAGGAAAGGCACATATCAAGAACGGAGTTGTACGTTGCTGACGAGGTCTTTTTCTGTGGAACGGGGGCACAGGTGTCTCCGGTTGTGGAGATAGACCACAGGAAGGTTGGGGACGGAAAGCCGGGTAAAATAACAAAAAGCATTCAGGAAGTTTACTTTCAGGCAGTAAGGGGCAGGGTTGAAAAATACAAAGACTGGGTGATACCTATTGAATGAAAGCTAACATAACAAAAATAGTTCAGGAAGGGATAAGGGAGAAGGTAGGTTTACAGCCTGAAGAGGAATGGTTTGGCGTTGAATATACGGTGATAAAAAGTGCCACAGCCACGGTAGACGGTCGCAAGCTACAGCTTACTCCCCTTTCTTTTGGATACGAAGGGGATTCCCTTTCCGCTCCGGTTGTTAAGATGGAAACGGTAATGCCGCATATAGCTCTTGAAAACTTTGAGGGAAAAATACTTTACCTGAAAAACATACCTGACATGGGTATGTTCAGATACATAGAGGAAGCTTCCCCCCTTGCTGTGATAACCAATACAGAGTTTAAAAAGCCTATTTTCAGTCCAAAATTTCCGATTTTTTACCTCCATTCGTTTTTAAGCGGAGAAAACCTGAAAATAAGCGTAAAAATAAAAAAACAGACCAGAAAAGGTAAAAATTTCTTTTTTGACATAGGGATTGGCGGCAGGATACTTCTCATACACTTTCCCTTTGACAGCAGGTTTTCCCAGCCGGACAGCCTTTCATTCCACGGCAGTTTTCAAGCCACGCTACACCTTGCCCAGAAGCTAAACAGGGTGAAACATCCAAGGGGCTTCAGGATAAGGTTTTTATTTTCAGACATGTACCTTTCCCGCTACGCCGGACTGGGGGAACACTTGAAAGCCGTTGGAAAGGAAAGGGTGCTTTTCGTCTTTAATATGGAGAACGTGGGAGTTGGGAACGAAAAACTGGTGCTGAAGGAAAGGAGAAACCTGCTTGGGAGGAAGCTTTTCAGCCGTATATCTTTTTTACTGCACAGGATAGGGAGGGAGGTTGCAACGGACAGCCTGAAAGATTATTCCGGTATTGACGGACTTCCTGTGCAGGTCGTATGGTTTAACAGCCAGCCAAACCAGTTCCTTTACCACTTGAAAAAGGATTTTTTAAACGGGAAATTAATTACAGGGTTCGTCAACACGGCGTTTTATTTAATAAATAACGTGTACAAGGAAGGTAGATGAGTATTTTCCAGTTCTTGGTAAGGGTTTTTATCGCTCTGGCTGTAGCCTCTTCACTTTTTATGGGGAAGATAGAGTACAGCACAGCCCTTGCCTTGCTTTCTGGGATTTACATTCTTGCCTTCCTCCTGATACCGAAAAACGCCACAAGCAGGTACATAATACTCCTGATGGACGTGGTTTTCCTCTCCCTTTCAATATACCTTACCGGTTATACTTACCTTGCCTTTCTGGTGGTGCCGCTGTTTGCCGAGTTTGTAAGGGACTGGAAGGATACGATTTACTTTCTCCTGCTTTCCGCGTTTCCTGTGGCGGTAGCCCTTTTCGTGTCCGGATTTAACGATTATACGGTTGTGCCGATTACGGTGGCAGGACTGCTGGGTACGGCAGGTCTTTACAAGACCTTTGCGGACAGGGAAAGGTATTTCAGACACCTTAAAAACGAGATGGAAAACCTGTACATAAAAAACATATCCTTCCAAGAGATGGTTGACAGGCTGGGGAAACTGAAGGAGGTTTATTCCTCCCTGAAGAAACTCAGGAAGGAAAAACTTCCCCTTAAGCTGTGGATTTACGACATTAACGAAAAGCTCGGCACGGACGGTATAGTTTATTTTGATTTTATAAACCACAAGTGTTATTCAACGGGGGAGGCGGTGTGTAAAAAGGAACTGCTCCAGCACATAGACAGTCCCTTTCTGGTGTTCAGGAACCATCAGGTAAACGACCTGATGGAGGCTCCCTTCGTTTACGCCCTTACGGTTGAGGACAGGGATAGGGTTTACGGAATACTGATTTTCGTTTCAAAGCTGAAGGAGGTTGATCAACAGCTGTTGGAGGTGGTTGGCGAACAGCTTTTCCTTTACTTTATTGAGAATTCAGACCAGAAGCCTTCTGATAAGGATAGTGGCATAGCTGCCGGCGGGGAGGGTGAAGGAAAGGGTGACTGATTTTCTGGTTTTTTCCACAACCTTCAGCCCTTCAGGGAAGAAAACCGCATTCCTCAAGCCGTCTGTAAGAACCTGTATTCCCCCTATCTCCCTGCCGAAGTCTTCAGGTTTTATACCGCTTTCTTTAAGCGTCTGATCTATTATTTTTTTAAGTAAAGGGTCTTTTACAGGGTATTCCTTGCCAGTGTAGGGTATTTTTAGTTCTTTCAGATATTCAACGTCATCAGCCTTTGTGTGGAAGCTTAATTTCCAGCCTTCCATAAACGGGACGGATAGGTACGGGTATCTGGCTTCAATATACTTTCTTAAGTACTCGTTCCACAGGTAGGACTGGAAGGCAAAGTTAAACATAAGCCTTATGTTCTTGGGCAGTATGCGGAAGGCTTTTTCGTAGGAAAGTCCCCTTTTCAGTCCCAGTATTAAGTCCTTTTCGTACTGCTCAACCTTTCCCCTAAAATCCCTGTAAAAACTTTCCCAGTTTCCCCAGTTTGACAGACTGCCCTTTATGGAAAAGTAGGTTTTTAAAGCTTGTTCAAACTTCCCTTTAAGCAGATGGAGGAATATAAAGTCGTTCCTCCCTTTCACACTGCCGAACCTCTGCTCCCCGAAGTAGTTGGGACAGCCGTAGGCTTTTACCTGCTGTATGTTTTGGTAAAGCTTTTCCCTTTCTTCCTTTCCGGTTAGCACTTTTACGGTGAACCTGTTGCCCTTTATTTCTCCCAAGCTTAAAGGCTCTTTTGAAAATCCTTCCCTTTTTATGCAAAAGCCCGTTTCTTTTTTTAGGTTTATACTGTCCTGTTTTATGAATTTTCCCCCTTTGTACCTGTAGCATTCTTCCTCCGGCAGTTTTTGTGTGGAGGGGACGGTGATGTACTGGCTTGTTATTGCCACCTTGTCCTTCAGTCCTGCAAAGCCTATTTCTGAAGGTTTAAATCGGTAAAGACCGCTTAAAAACCTGATTACCTGAAGGGTTGAAAGTCCGGACTTGTCAAGCCTGTAAACCTGATAATCACCTTCAGGCAGTAGTTGTATTTTTGGTATTTCTTCAACGATAAAGTCCTGCGGTTTTTTCTTTATACGCTCTTCAACCTTCATCAGCCTGCGTGTCTAAGTCTGTAGGCAAGCTCGTGGAGTGATGGGACGAGGAAGTGCTGGAGGAACATTATGATGAATATAACTATAAGGGGGGCGATGTCTATCCCCCCAAAGTAGGTGGGAATTACCTTCCTTATTTTCCTGTAAACAGGCTCGGTGGCGTTTCTCAGGAACCTTACGATAGGGTTGTGTGGGTCAGGGCTGACCCATGACAGTAAAGCGGATACGATCACTATCCACATGTATATTGTAAGTGCAAGGTCAAGTAATTTTGCTACCGCATCTATAAGGTTCGCTATGACGAACATTACTGCTCTTCTCTATCCGGATGGGCAACAAACTCAATTATTGCCATCTGGGCATCGTCGCCCCTTCTCCTTTTGTCAAGCTTGTATATTCTGGTATATCCGCC
>JAADDT010000068.1 GCA_013153765.1 Aquificota bacterium | reverse complement strand
AGTTCAGTATTACCTGAACTATCGCACTTCTAATACGGTTGCTACCAGCACTTCCCAACGACAGGACTACCTTCTCCCCCTTCAAAACCGCCGTGGGCGTCATCATAGAGGGCAGTCTGACGTAAGGCTCCCACTTGAAAAAACCTTCCGGATTAAGGTCTTCCTCCCCCAGCATATTGTTAAGCATTATGCCTGTCCCGGGAATTATACAGCCGGAGCCTTCCCCGTTGGTGGTGGTCGTGCTTACCGTGTTTCCCCACCGGTCTATTACAGAAATGTGCGTCGTATTACCCCACAGGTTTACCCTTTTTGTGAAAAACCGTCTGTAAGCTTCAAAAAGCGTTCTGTCCTCCAGAATTTCCGCAAGCTCCTCCCTGTGGACGTTCCTGTCAACCTGCTCCCTGCGGAAAACCTGTGTGGTATGCATAGCCTCAACCAGATTTGCCACGTGCTCCACACTGCCGAAGCTACCCATCTCCCTGTCCTGAAGGAGTTTAAGCGTGAAAGCCACAAGCAGTCCCCCAAGGGAAGGTGGAGGTGTTGTTAACAGCTCAAAATCCTTAAAGCGGAAAAGGATAGGGTCTTTTTCTGAAACTGCGTACCTCCGCAGGTCTTCTTTCCTTATCAAGCCCCCCATCTGTGTGGAAAGCCTGTCTATCCTGTCAGCCACATCTCCCTCGTAAAAAAACCACGACCCTTCTACGGCAAACCGCCTTAAAAAGTCGGCATAATCCCTGTTTTTGTAAGGTCTGGTGCTGTCAACCAGTTTTCCGTCCGGTGCGTATATCCTTCTGGCTTCTTCGGTAGCTGTGAATATGGGCTCAAGGAGTTTGACGAAAGAAGCCTGCAGATTGGACAGGACTACACCCCCTTCCGCATACCTTACCGCCGGCTGTATCAGTTCCTCCAGAGGCATACTGCACCTTTCCCTGTAGAGGTGGTATATGCCAGCCACCATGCCGGGAACTGCCACAGAACCGCAACCTATGTGGAACTGCTGGACGGTAGAGCCGAAATCAACGTCTATCGGATAAAAGTGGGGATTTTCAACCCTTTTAGGGGGAACGTCAACGAAAAAGTCGTAAACAACCGGCATCATACCCTTTTCCACCGCCAGCAGGAAGCCACCACCCCCAAGGCTGGTAAGTGCCGGCTCGGTCAGGGGAGCTGTAAGCAGGCAAGCAACAGCGGCATCAAAGGCGTTGCCCCCTTTACGGAGTATTTCCGCCCCTGCCTCTGCGGTCAGCCTGTCCCCTGCAGATACCACACCTTTCATCTAATAAAACCTAACGTCTGGACTATCCTTATATCCTGTGTTTTTTTGTAAACTATAACCATTTTTTCCGAAATGGGCTTCCTTCTCAACACGTTTTTCAGCCTTTTTATCCTGTCAACAGCCTTCAGCTCTTCCCATATACCCCTTTTTTCAAGGTCTTTTATTATACTGTATATCTTTTCCTTGATGTTGATGTAGCCTGACCTGTCTATGAACCTGCCGTAAACCGAGTATCTGGTGGCGTTCCACTTGTTCTGCTTAAGTATCTGCCTGTAAAACCTGTAAGCCTCCTCCTCCTGTGCAAGCAGTGAAAGTCCCTGAAAAAGGGAAATAATCAGCTCTATCCTGTCCATATCAGGATTGGCATCACAGACCCTAAGCTCAACGGTTCCAAGGTCGGGATGTAATCTAACGTCCCACCATATATCTTTTATGCTTTCTATAAAGCCACCTTCCTTAAGCCTGTAGAAAAGCTCCTCAAACTGGGAAAAACGGTCAAAGTACTCGGGAATACCTGCCCGTGGAAGCTGTTCAAATATTTTCGTCCTGTAGGAATGTAGTCCCGTATATTCACCGTAAAAGAAGGGAGAGCTTGTTGAAAGGGCAAGAAAGATAGGCAGGTAGTTTATAGCCATATTGTAGCCCCTGATGGCTGAAGCACTGTCAGGGAAACCGACGTGAACGTGGAGACCGTATATTAAAAACTGCCTCAAAAGTATCTGTAGCTCCTGAAGTAGGCGGAGGTACCTTTCCTTTACCGTAATGCTTGTTTCTTCTTTTCTGGCAAACGAGTGCGTGCCTAAAGCACAGGCTCTAAAGCCGTACTTTTCCCCGATTGCGTCTATCTGGCGTAAGGACTGGATAAAATGCTCCACCACTTCCTCAGCCGTATCACACACGGGAGACACTATCTCAACCATAGACGTTAGAACTTCAGGCTGTATTATACCTTTAAACCTTTCTGGCAGGTTTTTAAATATAAGCTCGGAAGAGTTTGACAGGGCGTATGTCTGCCTGTCAACCAGCTGGACTTCCAGCTCCGCCCCTACGGTAAAAGGCTTTTTGGAACTGTTGAACTTCATTTTTTCACCTTTCTAACCTTCAGCTTAAGACCTTCAACAGCCACCACTTCCACCTCCTCACCTTTTTTAATCGGCTCTTCAGAATAGGCGTCCCATATTTCCCCTTCAATGAAAACCTTTCCCTTCGGATTAATGTCCGTTTCCGCCACACCTATTTTTCCTATCATACCTTCTTTACCTGTAAGGGCTTTTCTGCGCTGGGCTTTTAGGCCAAGATAGGCTACCGTCAGGAAGAACGCGGCACTGAAGCCGACAACAGGCAGTATAACCTTCATCGGAATGTCCCCGTAAGGTGAGGAAGGGCTTATAAGTATTATTGAGCCTATAAGCATTGATATCACACCGCCAACTGCAAGGGCTCCAAAGGTGGGAGTTATAAGCTCAAGGACGAAAAACAGTATCCCAAGCAGTATCAGAAGAACACCGAGCCAGTTAACGTCTATCGTGTTGAGGGCGTAAAGGGCAAGGAGTATGGATATTGCCCCCACAACACCCGGAATTACAGAGCCGGGGTTGTACAGCTCAAAGAATATGCCGTAAAAACCTATCATAAGCAGAAGGTAGGCAAGGGTTGGATTTGCCAGTATTGAAAGGAGCTTTTCACGGAAGTTTTTTTCAACGAAAACCTGCCTTTCGTTTTCATCAAGTTTTATGGTTATGAGTGCGTTTTTTTTCTTTACCTTCCTGCCGTTTATCTTTTTCAGTAAATCTTCCATATCAACGGCTATAAGGTCAATAACGCCCTTTTTCAGTGCTTCTTCCGCCGAAAGGCTCAAAGCCTCCGTAATCATCTTTTCTATGATTTTCACGTTTCTGCCTTTTTCTTCAGCAATGCTACGGACAAAGGCAAGCATATCGTTAACTATCTTTTTTTTCATCGTTTCGTCCATTTCCTTACCTGCCATCTGGACAGGTGAGGCTGAGCCTATGTTGGTGTAAGGTGCCATAGCCGCTATGTCAGCCGAAATCGTGATTATAGCCCCTGCGGAAGTAGCCCTTGCCCCTGAAGGATACACGTAAACCACCACAGGAAGGTACGTGTTCATTATGGTTTTCACCACGCCCCTCATCGCACTTTCAAGACCGCCGGGAGTATCAAGCTGGAGAACCACCACTTTGGCGTTTTTCCTTTCCCCTTCTTCAACCAGTCTCTTTACGTAATCTGCCATTACGGGACTTACAGCCCCCTCCCACCTGCCTACAACCACGTCCCCGTAAGAAAAGCTGAAAACGAGAAGCAAAACAGCCAGTATCCTTAACATACTTACCTCCTAACAATAAAGTGGCACGGATTTTGCTAAAAATCAATA
>JAADDT010000020.1 GCA_013153765.1 Aquificota bacterium | reverse complement strand
GCTGTTATCACGGACACGGTGATAGCCTGCTCGTTTCTGCCGGCTCCGGCGTGGCAACGCTGGGTATTCCGGGAACGCCGGGAATACCTGAGGAGCTGGCAAAACTTACAATAGTCCTGCCTTACAACGACATAGAAGCTGTGGAGGAGGCTTTCAGAAAACACGGTGATGATATAGCCTGTGTGATACTGGAGCCTGTGGCAGGTAATATGGGCGTGGTAGCACCTCCAGAGGAGTACCACCGGAGGTTAAGGGAAATAACCAGAGAGTACGGCTCACTCCTTATATGGGACGAGGTTATGACAGGCTTCAGGCTTGCCCTCGGCGGAGCACAGGAGATTTACGGTATAGAGCCTGACCTTACAACTATGGGTAAGGTGATAGGAGCCGGACTGCCTGTTGGGGCTTACGGCGGAAAAAGGGAAATAATGATGCACGTGGCACCGGAAGGTCCGGTCTATCAGGCAGGCACGCTGTCTGGAAATCCACTTGCAATGGCGGCAGGCTTGAGACAGCTCCAGATACTTAAAGAAACCAATCCGTATCCTGAGCTGGAAGAAAAAGGCAGAAGGCTTGAGGAGGGTATGAACAGCCTGATACAGAAGTACGGGATAAAGGCTACGGTAAACAGGGTAGGCTCTATGATAACCATGTTCTTCACGGACAGAAAGGTCAGGAACTTTGAGGACGCAAAGTCATCAGACCTTGAAACCTTCAACAGATTTTACAAACTTATGCTTGAGAAGGGTATTTACCTTGCACCTTCCCAGTTTGAGGCTTCATTCTTAAGCACAGCCCACAGTGATGGGGATATTGATAAAACCTTAAACGCAATAGAAGACAGTTTTAAGGAGTTGTGAGATGGAAAAATCACCTGTTCAACAAACCATAGACAACTGGATAGACGGCTGGAACGAACACAACATAGACAAAATAATGGAAAACTACAGCGATACGGCGGAGCTGTATGATCCAAAGATCAGGGAAATATATCCGGACACCTTTACGCTAATAGGAAAGGAAAACATAAAAAAGTATTTTGAGATAATACTGAAGGTATTTCCACAGCTGAAAATAAAACCGCTCGGTCTGTGGATAAAGGGACACGACGCAATATTAGAGTACTACATATACACCTCGGAGGACGCAAAGATAGACGTTATTTCCAAGTTTTACCTGAACAAGGAATACAAAATACAGGGACATTTCGTTTATTACGGTCTGAGCTACAAGGAAGGAAAGGAGGAAACGGAAAATAAATGAGATGCCCTAACTGTGGCTCCCTTAACGATAAGGTGGTGGACACACGCCAGTCCAAGGACGGGACTGTGATCAGAAGGAGGCGTGAATGTATAGACTGCGGTTTCAGGTTCACCACGTACGAAAGGTACGAGGAAGAAAAGATAGTGGTAAAGAAGAAAAACGGCACCACAGAGCCGTTTAACAGGGACAAGATAATACGGGGCATCAGACTTGCCTCCAAGAACAGACCTGTCTCTGAAAAGGATATGGAAAGGATAGCGGAAGAAATAGAAAAATACCTCCTTGAGGAAGGTAAGCTGGTTGTTGAAAGCACGGAAATAGGAGACCTTGTACAGGAAAGGCTTAAGAAGATAGACAAGGTGGCTTACCTCCGTTTCAAATCGGTCTACAACGAGTTTCAGGACGTTAAGGACTTTGAAAAGGCGTTAAGGGAGATAGAGGAAAAGGAAGAAAAAGAAAACGGCTGACGGTAAATTGAGGGTACCTCTCGCCGAAAGGCTCCGACCGTCGGACATTGACGGTATAGTGGGTCAGGAAAAGCTTGTAAATCTTCTGAAAGGCTTCGTAAAGCAGGGAAACCTGCCTTCTATGGTTCTGTGGGGAAATCCGGGGGTGGGAAAAACCACCACAGCACTTGCCGTTGCCAATTCTGTCGGCGGTAAGGTAATAAAGCTAAACGCAGTCTCCTCCGGCGTGAAGGAGATAAGGCAGGCTGTAGAGGAAGGCGGTAGGGAAAGGGACAGACCTGTAATACTCCTTGTTGACGAGATACACAGGTTCAGCAAGTCCCAGCAGGAAGCACTCCTTGAGCCTGTTGAAAAGGGCGTTTTCACGCTTATAGGCACGACGACGGAAAATCCTTACGTGTCCGTAATACCGCCCCTCCTTTCAAGGTGTCAGGTCTTTAAGCTTGAGCCTTTAAGCAGGGAGGCGTTAAACGTTCTGATAGACAGGGCTTTACAGGAAGACAGCCTGTTTGCCGGTCTAAAGATTACACACCTTGACAGGGAAAGTCTCATACAGTATTCAGGTGGGGACGGCAGGGTTCTTTTGAACATACTTGAAAGGGCAGTCCTCCTCCAGAAAGGGAAAGGTGAGGTAAAAATAGACAGGCAGGTTATAAAACAGGTAGCCGGCAAGCCGTTTGTCCATTACGACGATGATATGCACTACAGCCTCATATCGGCTTTTATAAAAAGCATCAGGGGAAGTGATCCGGACGGGGCGGTTTACTACCTTGCCCGAATGCTTGAAGGCGGGGAGGAGCCGGTTTACATAGCAAGGAGGCTGGTAATACTTGCCAGTGAGGACATCGGAAACGCAGAGCCTTACGCCTTAACGCTGGCTACAAGCTGTCTAACAGCCGTCCAGAACATAGGTATGCCTGAAGCCGGCATACTGCTTGCTCAGGTATCAACTTACCTTGCCTCCTGCCCTAAGAGTAATTCCGCATACAGGTCTTTAAAGGAAGCACTGGAGGACGTTAGGAAGTATCCAAACCTGCCTGTACCTTCCCATCTTATCAATCCTGCCACCTATAGTATGAAAAAGGCAGGCTACGGCAGGGGATACAGGTATCCACACGATTATCCGGAAGGTTTTGTAGTCCAGCAGTACTTACCTGACAGGCTGAAGGACAGGGTGTACTACAGACCTACCGAAAGGGGCAGGGAAGGGAAGATAAAAACTTTTTTGAAAAAGCTGTGGAAAGGGATAAAAAATTACGGCTAAAGGGGGACAGGTATGGTCTATGTTTACACCGGGGACGGTAAAGGAAAAACAACAGCCGCAATAGGAACAGGCATAAGAGCGGTAGGGTCCGGTCTGTCCGTACTGATGGTTCAATTTATGAAGGTTAAGGAGTTAACCTCCGAATACAGGGTTCTCCAGAAGATAGACAGGTTTGAGGTGGTAAGCTTTGGCAGGGAAGGTTTTTACCTGCCGGCTGAAGAGATAGAAAAAAATCCCGAGCTGGCTGAAAAGGGGTTTAAGCCGTTTTCAAAGATAGATTACCAGCTTGCAGACGAGGGTATAGAATACGTAAAAAACAGCCTTTTACAGGAGAAACACGACCTTTACATACTTGACGAGGTCTGTATAGCTCTCCATTACGGTCTGCTAAAAGAAAAAACGGTCGTAAGTATGCTTACGGAACACGGTAAGGAGGTTGAGTTTATACTTACCGGAAGGAACTGTCCAAAAGCCGTTCTGGAAACCGCTGACCTGATAACGGAGATGAAAAACGTAAGGCATCCATTTGAAAAGGGTATAATGGGAAGGAAAGGTATAGACAGGTAGCTATTTAAGGTGCTGTAAGCCGTCGTAAGTGTACGTGAGGGTGGAAAGGACTGTAAAGAACGAGGCGGTATAAATAACTCCCTTAACCGCCACCTCCGGTATGTGTGTAATGTTTGCCCCCAGAACCACAACCACCGAAAGTATCTGGAAAAAGGTCGTTGCCTTTCCGAATATGGAAGGTTTCACGTCAAGGTAGCCTTTTAGCAGGTATATTAAGGCACTGCCAAGCAGTATGTAAACGTCCCGGCTTATTACAATCACAACGTACCAGTAGGGAAACTTTACCTGAAGGTCTGAAGTGTATATGAACACGAAACTACTTACCAGAAGTGCCTTGTCCGCTATCGGGTCAAGAACCTTTCCCAGCGTGGTAATCTGGTTAAACCTCCTTGCTATGAAGCCGTCAAGAGCGTCTGTAAGACCGGCTATTATAAAGACCACAAGAGCGTGTAGCGGTTTGTTGTATCCTATCAGGATTATAAAAACCGGTATGAGGAATATGCGGAAGATCGTAAGCTGGTTAGCAAGTCCCATCGCTTACTTTCTGCCTAATCCTGTTGATTATGTCTGTGGTTGACGTGTTGTGGACGAACTGTATGGTTTTCACCTCTCCACCATAGGATTTTACGAAGTCCGCTCCTACTATTTTGTCAATGCTCCAGTCTCCACCTTTTACCAGAACGTCAGGTTTTATCTCCCTTATCAGCCTTTCCGGAGTATCCTCCTCAAAAACAACAACAAGGTCAACAGGTTTTAAAGCCTCAAGCACCTTTTTCCTTTCCTCCTGCGGGTTTACCGGTCTTTCCTTTCCTTTCAGCCTCCTTACGGAAGCGTCACTGTTAAGACCTACGATAAGGACGTCTCCAAGTGCTTTTGCTTTCTGGAGGTAATCAACGTGTCCGGCGTGGAGTATGTCAAAACAGCCGTTTGTGAAAACTATCCTTTTCCCTTCCCTTTTCCACTTTTTTACCTTATCAATCCATTCCACCTGCGTTCTCCACCGATTTTTTTGTAGGCAAAAGCAGTAATGCGGTTATTAAAAATATAGGATAGGCAAGGAAAAAGTAAATGTAATTCCCTTTCCAGATTGAAAGGACAGTTCCCACCAGCAGTGGCAGTTCTCCAATCAGTAAAGCCTTTATGTAGTTTTCCGCCTTAAACAGTTTTTTCCTGCTTTTCAACAAAAATATGTAAGCGGGAGCGATGCCGGTAATTCCCAGTAAAAGCCGGTCAACGACGGTAATCTCCGCAGGTTTCGTGTCCTTTCCTATAACAAGCAGTAAAATAGCCAGATATATGAAGGAGCCGAACAGGAAGGAAAAGTAAAATCTACGCAGGTGAAAAAGTTTTTCATTCATTTTTTTGACAGCTCTTTCCTTAATTTTTCAAAACGGTCTGTTATTTCCTCAAACTCTTCAAGCAGTTTTTTCGCCTCGGCGGTCAAAACAGCTCCGCCTCCGTTTTTACCTCCCCTTCTGGTCTCAACAAGCTTGATGCCCAGCCTGTCCTCCATCGTTTTAAGGAAGCTCCACGCCTTTTTGTAAGACATTCCCACCTGCTTTGCCGCCTTTGAGATGGAGCCAAGCCTGTCTATCTCCCTCAAAAGCTTGTCCCTCCCAAGTCCCATAACCACGTCCCCGTCCTTCTCAAGCCATATCTTGAACCTTACGCGGTACTTCAATACATTCCCCCAAGGTACCAGTTTTTTATCTGCTCGCCGAAAAACAGGTATATTACGGAAGCAAAGGCAAGGAAAGGACCAAATGGTATCTCAAACCTGCCCTTTTCCTCTGACCTGCTCAGGTAAACTGCCGCAACGCCCACCACCGCCCCAAGCAGTGAGCCGACGAATATGGTAAACAGAGCACCGAACCAGCCCAGATACATACCTACGAAAGCCATCATCTTCACGTCGCCCATTCCAAGACCTTCAATGCCCCTGAACTTCAGGTAAAGGTAAGCTATTCCCCAGAGTAAACCTGCACCGACGACCGCACCTATAATGCCGTCCAGCAGGGTAAAGTCCTCCCTGAAAAATGTGTAAACGGCTCCCATCAGAAAACCTGCAAGGTTCAGCACGTCAGGTATTATCCTAAACTCAAGGTCTATAAAGGTTATGGCTATCATAACCGCAAGGAAGCCGAAGACGAAAATGTAGTCTATTGACAGACCTGTTTTAAGGTAAGCAAGGACTGAAGCCACACCTGTAAGCAGTTCAACGAGGGGATACCTTATCCCTATACTGCTACCGCAATTTCTACACTTTCCCTTTAAAACGATGTACGAGATTACCGGTATGTTGTCGTACCACTTTACCTGTGAGCCACAGCTTGGACAGAAAGAAAAAGCAGGCTTTAAAGGGGACTTGTCCCTCGGCAGTCTGTATATTAAAACGTTAAGGAAACTTCCTATTATTGTGCCGAAAATAAAAAAAGCCAGCGGTAAAAAAAAGTCCTCCATCACTCCTTCCCTGTCCCTTCTTCCTCCTCAGCCATCCGTTGTGCTTCCTCTTCCACCTCCCTTTTAAGCTGTGTTCCCACCTTTACCAGAAAGTATATCTGGAAAACGGTAAAACCTGCTATTACCGATATGATACCGCCTATACCTGCCAGACTGCCCAGAAGGACGGCTATGATGGGAAGTGGCAGTCTTATAAGCATACTCCTTAAGACCTTTCCCTTGTCAGTGCCGAAGGTGTTTATACTTTTAAAAAGGTGGGTAAAGTAGATAAAGCCCACTGCCATTCCCAGCAGGAAAAGCGGGAAGTAAAATACCACTTTCAGGGACATCTGCTTCTCCAATTTAGATATGGTTATATTTTATCACATAAGGGTGGACTACAACGCTCCGTTTGTGAGAAAATTATTTAAATAAAAGAAGGAGGATAGTATGGCGGTCAGTCCTTACGTGGCAGACAAGAAAAAGCTTGAAAAGTTCAGAAGATTACTGCTTGAGGAAAAAAGAAGGATACTTTCCCGGGTTTTTGAAAAGGAAGAGATAATAAAGAAGATGACGGAAGAAGGTCTTACCATACCTGAGGAGCTTGACGATTACGCAAGGATAGATTATACCGAGTTCATACTTGCGGAGCTTGAGGACATAGAGGTTGAGATATTAAGGGAGATAGACAAAGCCCTTGAAAGGATGGCTGACGGCACTTACGGTCTGTGTGAGGTATGTGCAAATCCGATAGAGGAAAAAAGGCTTCTGGCTCTGCCGTGGACTACTCTCTGCATACAGCACGCGGCGGAAGCTGAAAAGACGAGGGACCTGATAGACCACAGGTATACGGTTTACCTGAGGGAAAGCCTTATCCCTTATTACGAGCCCCTTGAGGAAGAGGTTAAGGAAGAGGGAGAGGATAAATGAGTTTGTGGCAGAAGGGTTTGAAGGAGCTTTCAGACCTTATAAGGTCTGGGGAGGTAAAACCTTCCGAAGTGGTCCTGTCCTTTGCGGAAAGGACTGGGGAGGTTGAACCACAGCTGAAAAGCTACGTAACCAATCTTATAGAAGAGGCTGTTGAGGAGGCTAAAAAAAAGGACGAGCAACTGCCTAAACTGGAAAAAATACCTTCCCTTTACGGTCTGCCGGTGGCGGTTAAGGACAACATATCAACCAGAGGAATAAGGACTACCTGCTCCTCCCGTATGCTTGAAAACTACATTCCTCCTTACGACGCCACCGTCATAGAAAAGATGAAAGCTGAAGGGTACATACTTACCGGAAAGACGAACCTTGACGAGTTTGCGATGGGTTCTTCAACCGAAAACTCGGCGTTTTTCACCACGAAAAATCCTTGGGATTACTCCCGGGTGCCGGGAGGTTCTTCAGGCGGTTCTGCCGCCGCAGTAGGCTCGGGTATAGTCCCTGCCGCCCTCGGCTCCGATACGGGAGGTTCAATAAGACAGCCTGCCGCATTCTGCGGGGTCGTAGGTCTAAAGCCCACTTACGGCAGGGTTTCCAGATACGGTCTGGTGGCTTTTGCCTCCTCCCTTGACCAGATAGGTCCCATAGGCAGGAGGGTTGAGGATACTGCCCTGCTTCTGAACGTTATAGGCGGGAAGGACAGGAGAGACAGCACCTCAGCTGACGCTCCGATGGAGGACTTCCTTTCTTATCTGGGAAAGGACATTAAAGGTTTAAGGATAGGACTGCCGAAGGAGTTCTTCCCTGAAGGTCTTGACGCCACCATAAAGGGACTGGTTCTTGACGCCGTAAAACAGCTTGAGAAGGAAGGTGCTGAGGTTGTGGAGGTTTCCATGCCCACAACCGAGTACGCAATAGAAGCTTACTACATAATAGCTCCCTCCGAAGCCTCGTCTAACCTTGCCAGATACGACGGGGTCAGGTACGGCTACAGGACAAAGGATTATAAAGACCTTGAGGAGATGTACTCCAAAACGAGGGAGGAAGGCTTTGGTGCTGAGGTAAAAAGGAGGATAATGCTCGGTACGTACTCCCTTTCCTCCGGGTATTACGACGCTTACTACCTGAAAGCCCAGAAGGTAAGGACGCTCATATACAGGGATTTTATGGAGGCGTTCAAACAGGTTGACCTGCTTGCCACACCTACCACGCCTGACGTTGCCTTCAAAATAGGTGAGAAAACGGACGACCCTGTCCAGATGTACCTGTCTGACATATTTACCGTGTCCGTAAACATGGCTGGCGTGCCGGCAATCAGTCTTCCCTGCGGTTTCAAGGACGGTCTGCCTGTTGGACTGCAACTGATAGGAAAGCCGTTTGACGAGGGAACACTGCTACAGGTAGCCCATAGGTACGAGGCTCTGGCAGGTCTGTACAGCAGGTTTCCAGAATAACTATCCTCTCCTTAAGGCTTCTATCGGCTTTATGGAGGAAGCCCTGTATGCAGGGTAAAGTCCGGACAGCAGACCTGTTATCACCGAAAGGACGAATGAAAATACTATCCAAGAAAGGGAAAGTGTGGCAGGCAGTTTGAAAACGGCAAATATGGTGATGGACAGGAGGGTGCCGATTAAAGCTCCAAGCAGTCCCCCTGCCACGGCTATAAAGCCGGCTTCCATTATGAACTGAACAAGTATGTCAGACCTTTTTGCTCCCACAGCCCGTCTTATGCCTATCTCCTCTATCCTTTCGTTAACTATAAGTATCATTATGGAAAGTATGCCCAGACCTCCTATAAGGAAGGATATGGTGGCTGACAGACTGCCTAAAATGTTGAATATTCTCAGTGCTTCCCTTTCCATACGGAGGTAGTCGTCAGGGGAAAGAACCGTAAAGTCGTCCTTGTCTCCCTTTTTTATCTTGTGCCTTTTCCTTAAAAGCTCCTTTATTTTCCTTTTCACGTAGGGAATACTGCTGTCGTCGTCCACCTGAACGTAGATGGTGTTTATGTAGTCAACGTTAGCCAGCCTTCTCATCGCCGTTTTAAGGGGGGTGTATATCAGCGTATCCTGATCCTCGCCGGAGATGTCCGCTCCCCTTTCTTCAAGGACGCCCACTATACGGCAGGGTACTCTGAATATGAGTAGCGTTTTGCCGACAGGGTCTTCACTGCCGAAAAGGTCTTTTGCTATTTTGTTCCCTATAACTATAACCTTTTCTCCCGTCTCCTCCTCCCTGTCAGTGTAGCTCCTTCCCTCCTCAACTGTAAGGTTTCTTATTTTCAGGTATTTATTGTCAACGCCTATTATGGTGGTCATAACGGTTGTTCCCTTCCTCCTTACAGGGTAGCTGATGTGGTAAGAAGGCAGTGCGTCAACCACGTGGTCTATCTGCTCCTTTATAGCCTTTGCGTCCTCTATCTTCAGCGTGGTTGCTGTGGAAAAGCTGTGTGCCCGCCTGCGGAAGACCTTTACCTCACCTGCCTTTACCACCACAAGGTTTTTACCGAACTTTTCCACCTCTTTACGGCTCTTTTCCTTCAGGGAGTTTGATACGGATATCATCGTTATTAAGGCAAAGGTGCCGAAAGCAACTCCAAGAATGGAAAGTCCAGACCTTACCTTGTATTCCTTGAAAATCCTTATTATGACTGCCAGAATGAGAAAGATACGGTGGCTCATTCCCGTATAGCCTCAATCGGATTAAGCCTTGCCGCCTTCAAAGCCGGATTAAGGACGGATATCAGACCTACCGCAACGGAAACGATAAGTGCAAGTGAGAAGGCTATGAACGAAAACTTTATGGGAAACTGTGCCACTTTCGTAAGCAGGTGTGCTCCGGCAACAGCCATAACAAATCCTACCACAGCTCCAATAACGGTGATAACCAGTGCCTCCATTATAAACTGGAGTGCTATGTCCCTCCTTTTTGCTCCCACAGCCCGCCTTATGCCTATCTCTTTTTTCCTTTCGCTTACGGACAGGAGAAACAGGTTTGCAAGGACAAATCCTCCTATGGTAAGGGATATGATGGAGGACAGCCCTAAAAACAGGACAAGTGTTCCTGTAAGGTTTACCAGAAACCTTATTATCTCAACGGGAGATAGCATGTGGAAGTCGTCCGGCTGTCCCGGTTTAAGACCGTGGCTTTCCCTCAGCAGGTACCTTACCTGCTCTATCAGTTTTGCCACGTCTCCACCTTTGTGGAACCTTATCCTTATTGCGTTAACGTATATAAAGTCGTGGTTGAACTTTGCCATAACGGTCGTGTAAGGCATAAGTATCCTGTCGTCAAGGTTCCTGCCTGTAGGCGTCGTCCCTCTCCTTGAAAGCACGCCCAAAACCTTACAGGGAAGACCGTTAACCAGTATCATCTTACCTACCGGGTCTTCCTGACCGAAAAGCTCCTTCCTTATGTAAAGACCTATAACGCAGACGTTTTTTTTCGTCCTCAGTTCCTCCTCGTTAAACATTCTGCCCTCTATCAGATACCAGTTCCAAGCCTCCTCAAACTCCGTTGATACGCCGTACAGTCTGGTGGTCAGGGTTTTTCCCTTGTAGTAAACCTTCACGTTGTCAACGAAAAGGACAGGCATTATCAGTTTTATCTGTGGCATGTTTTGTTTTAGGAACTGTATGTCTTTCAGTGTAAGGGTTTTTCTCCTCTGCCTTACGCTCCTTTCTCCCCTTGCTCCGCTGAATATCAGTATGCTTTCCGGTCCAAAAACCTCTATGGTCTGGTAAGCCCTATGGTAAGAACCTTCAACAGCCGCCACTATTATGGACAGGGAGGCTATGCCGAAGGCTATCCCAAGCAGTGAAAAAAGAGTTCTCAGCTTGTATTCCCGAACCGCAATTAAAGACTGTTTAAAAAGTGCGTAAAACTTTCCCATTACATCGCTGTCTTAAACCGTATTGTGGTGATAGCCCACTGCTCCTGATCGTCCTTTATCTCGTTAAACTTCCAGCTCTGGACGTACTCCTTTATCTTCTGGTCTATCGCCTTGTTTCCGGTGGTTTCAAGTAGAACCACTTTGGAGACAGTGCCGTCCTTCCTTATCCACAGCTTGACTTTCACCGAAGGTGGAGGGACTTTTGCCTTTATCACAGGTGGAGGTGGCTTGTAAACGAGCCTTCTTCCTATAGCCGTCCCTGTGGCTGTCCTGTCAAACTTTGAAAGCTCGGTTCCGAAAGAGGGGTTAAACTCGCCTACGGTTGTTGCCTTAAACTCCTTAATGTCTCCCGTTTCAACAGGCAGGTCTGAAAACTTGCCTATGTCTATCTCCCTTTCCGGCAGTGGCACGCTTTCCTCGGAAGGCAGTTCCACTTCAGGTAGTACAGGTGTCAGTGCCGGAACGGAAGGGACTTTTGCCGTCTCACTGCCCTTTGGCTTTGGTGCTTTTTCTACCGGACTTTTTACCGCCTTTTTCCTTTCCTGTATCTTTTTCTTCACAGGCTTTTTTTTCTTTGCCACAGGCTTTTTAACCGGTATGTACCTTATCTTCACCTCTTTTTTTTCCATCTGGGGCGGATTTGCGGTAAAAACTCCGAAAGCCCAGAGGAGAAGCAGGTTGACAACCAGACCTATCAGTAGTGAAATAAATAGTACTTTCTTATTGAGATAGCTTTTGTTTTGTAAGTAAAGCTCCATAACTATATTTTATGCTACGGCATTGGTGCAGGCAAGGAAATGGATTTTAACAGTATTACCGTTTTAGGTGCAGGTAGCTGGGGTACCGCCCTTGCCCAGACCTTTTCGGAAAACTTCAGGCAGGTTTTCCTATGGGGAAGGGACAGAGAGGCGGTAAACCAGATAAACCGGCTGGGGAGAAACGAAAAGTACCTTCCCGATGTGGTTTTACGGGAAAACGTAAAGGCTACGGCGGACATAGATCAAGCCTGCGGTGAAGGGGACATCGTCGTGGTGGCAGTCCCTTCCCAGCACGTAAGGTCTGTCCTGTCTTCGGTTAAATTGAAGGTGGACAAGCCTGTTGTGTCAGCCACCAAAGGGATAGAGGTTGATACGCTAAAGCTCATAACGGACATTATCAGGGAGACACTTTCCCTTCAGGACAGGCTCGTATTCGTCCTTTCCGGACCTTCCTTTGCAAAGGAGGTGGCTCTGGGACTGCCTACGGCAGTAAGCCTTGCAGGTGATACCGAACTGGGAAAGCTCCTTCAGGAAAAATTAACCACTTCCACCTTCAGGCTTTACCTTAACGGGGACAGGGTGGGGGTGCAGATAGGCGGTGCCGTGAAAAACGTTATAGCCGTAGCCACAGGGGTAAGCGACGGTCTCGGTCTGGGAAACAACGCAAGGGCAGGACTGATAACGAGGGGTCTGTTTGAGATGACAAAGGTAGCCGTGCTGTTCGGGGGAAAACCGCAGACGCTTTACGGTCTGTCCGGAATGGGAGACCTTGTCCTTACAGCCACAGGGGAGCTGTCAAGGAACAGGACTTTCGGATACCTGCTTGGTAAGGGTCTTCCTGTGGATAAGGCTCTGGAGAGGGTCGGACAGGTTGTTGAGGGGGTTAAGACAGTGCAGGCTTTAAAAAAGCTTATTGACAGGGAGGGTGTTGAACTTCCCATATCGGAAGCTGTTTACAGGGTCGTTCAGGGTGAGATTTCACCTTCAGAGGCGGTAAAGCTCCTTATGGGAAGACAGCCTGCAAGTGAGGAATTTCCCTTTTCCTAAAACTCCCAAAGTCCCATCCCTTTCCTTACTTCTTCCATAGTTTTTGAGGCTTGGCTTCTTGCTTTTTCCGTCCCTTCACGGAAAAGTTCCTCGTACCTGCCAATCTCCTTTTCCACTTCCTTCCTTTTTTCCCTTATAGGGTATAAAAACCGGTTTATCCTTTCTGCCAGCAGTTTTTTACATTCAACACAGCCTATACTCCCTTCCCTGCACAGCTTGGCTATCTCCTCCCGTTTTTCATCTTCCGTAAAAATGCTGTGGTAAGTGAAAACCGTACACACTTCAGGGTTTCCCGGGTCGTTTTTCCTTATCCTCTGGGGGTCTGTCTTCATCTCAAGCACTTTCCTTTCCACCTCTTCCCTGCCGTCAGACAGGTATATTGCGTTGTTGTAGGATTTTGACATCTTCCTTCCGTCTATTCCCGGCAGTCTGGACTTTTCGGTCAGTATGGCTTCAGGCTCGGGGAAGGTCTCTCCGTACAGTTTGTTAAACCTCCTTGCTATCTCCCTCGTAAGCTCTATGTGTGGCAGTTGATCTTCACCTACGGGGACGAAGTCCGCTTTGTAAATCAGTATGTCAGCCGCCTGAAGGACGGGATAGGCAAGGAAGCCCAGCGTGTCTATCTCCTTTCCCACGTCTCCTTCCTCAAGGTTCCTTACCGCCTCCTCAACCAGCTTTTTTTGTAGTCCAAGCTTTACCAGAACTTCCTTAAGCCAGTTAAAGTCTATACCTTTCTGGTTGTAGAAAGCCCTGTGGAAAGCTTCCCGCAGGTATTCCTCAAATATTTTGTTTTTCTGCTTGCCTGTAGCCTTTTCCAAAGCCTGATCAAGGCTTTCTGGAGGTGGCGTCTGTATTATTTTTACCTGCTTTCCTGCAAGGAAGTCCCTTAAATACTGGTAGTAAAGGTTAAACTTCAGGTCTTTATACGAAGGGTTAAGCTCAAGCCAGCTTTTTGGGGTTATCATTGAAAACAGTAAGGACAGCTCGGCGTGTTCCTTCACTCCGGACTGTATGAAAAGGGTTGATTTTGTCGGGTCTATACCGCAGGAAAGCCAGTCAATTATCATTTCCCTTATGTTTTCCTTCAGCTTTTCCGTTTCGGCGTACTTGTTGGTAAGGGCGTGCCAGTCCGCTATGAAAAACTTACAGTCGTACTTTTCCTGTAGCTCAAGCCAGTTTTTTATAACGCCGAAGTAATGTCCAAGGTGGAGTTTGCCTGTCGGTCTCATACCGCTAACCACTTTTTTCATTACCTAACCTCCCTTAAAATGGCAGAAAAATATAATAAACCGTTTTTTTCCGTTAAGGAAGGCTCGGTAAGTTCCTGTCGTCAGGTGTATCCGTCTCTTCCTGTCTTTCTTCACCTTCAACGAACCGGTAGCTTAAACTCCAGACCGCAGGCATAAGGAGGGAAGAAAGGTAAAACACGAATACGATAAGTGCGATTGAGTAGAAAAGGATAACGAGAATGACGAATATTATCAGCTCTCCCACGTCAAGGGAAGGGGCAACGAAAATTAAAGGTGCAACTGCAAACAGGAACAGCATAAAGAGGAACAAAAACAGCTTAAGCTGGAGGAAAAAATACTTTTTGTTGAACAGAACCTTTTTCCAGATGGAGGGTTTTAGAACCTCAAGGAAGTAAAAGAAAGCCTCACTGAAGTTTGAGGACTTGAGTGCCACCTTTCCCCAAGCGTACGAGGAGGCGTAAACAACCACCGAAAGCAGGACGGCTATAACAAAGATGAAAACCACACCTGCTCCCATAGTGAAAATCTCACCGCTTACGGTCATCATAAACGAAAAGTAAAAGGACAGACCGAAAAGTCCAAACACCACAAACCAAGCTAAAATAAGACCGAAGGTCTGGGGCAGTTTTGCCGTAAACAGAACCGAAAAGGGTGCTGTTTTGAAACGGTATGCGTACTCCCTTTCGGAACGGGAAATATCAAAAATTGATGCTATGAAAAGGCTGAAGCTGGTAAACAGTACCATCTGCACCAGACCTGCAAGGAAGAAAAACTGGCTTACCATAAAGAGAAACACGTAAAGTGCCACGATAAAAAACATCCTTCCACAGCATTTAAGAAGGTGCCAGTTCCAGACCAAAGCCTCTTTAAAATCTTTCATAACCAAAACCTGCATTTTTTATTTATAACATTATAACCTTATTCGTAAATTAAAATATTTTCAAAAGCTTAATGATACATCAAAAAGCCTTAATCTGGTATCATATATATTCTGAAAATTTTTTCACAGGGAGACAGTATGGTAGCAAGCGTACTTTTGAAATACTGGAAAATATTCCTTGCGGTAGGTATTTTACTTGCTGTAGGCGGTCTGTTCATACCTAACGAGATAGCCTCAAAGGTGGTTGAGTTTACCGGCTTTGCAATACTTGCACTTACCGCTTACGTGCTTGGATACAAGATGGCAACGGACGAGGCTGAAAAGTACATAAAGTCAGAGATGGAAAAACTTGCAAAAAGGGACATAAGGTACAAGATAGCCAGTGAAAGGATGATAAAAAACCTGAAGGGTAAAATCGGGTAATGTCCGAACTTGCAAAGAAAAACAAAACCGTAAAGGTGGGACAGCTTAAAAAGTACCTGACGGAAAGGTATCCAAACAGGACTGTGGCTGAAATATACCTTGAGGTGCTCCAGAACTTTGAAGACCACGAATTGGTGCCTGACCTTATACTGGAAAACCTGCTTTTAGACGAAGGGGACTTCAGGACGGACGGTTAGATGGGGAAGCATTCAAAAACGCTTTTTGCCGGAATGATAGGCAACGTGCTGGAGTGGTACGATTTCGTGGTTTACGGCTTCCTCGCCTCAATAATCGGTGAGCTGTTTTTCCCTTCGGAAGACCCTATGGTCTCGCTACTTAAATCCTTCGGAGTTTTTGCAGTCGGCTTCGTTATGAGACCTGTAGGTGCAGTCCTGTTTGGACACATAGGGGACAGGTACGGCAGGAAAAAAGCCCTTACAATATCCATAATAATGATGGCTGTTTCAACGACCGCAATCGGACTGCTTCCCACTTATGCCCAGATAGGCATACTCGCTCCCGCCTTACTGGTTCTGCTCAAGCTGTTTCAGGGTCTTTCTGTCGGCGGTGAGTACACCACTTCCGTCTCCTTCATAGTTGAACACGCTCCGCAGGACAAAAGGGGTCTGTTCGGTAGCGTCGGCATACTGGGTGCTGTGGTTGGAATACTGCTGGGTTCAGCCTCCGGTGCGTTGATAACGAAGGTTTTACCGGAGGACGACCTTTATTCGTGGGGGTGGCGGGTTCTGTTCTTCACCGGCATACTGCTTGGTCTGGTAGGCTACTACGTCCGTAAAAACATAGACGAAACGCCTAAGTTCATTGAGCTTGAGTACGAGGAGATGATAGACAAACAGCCTGTTCTTGACGTTTTCAGGAAGGCTTACAGGGAGTTTATAAAAACCTTTTCCTTAAGCACTTTTCAGGCGGTAGGCTTTTACACAATCTTCGTTTACATAGCAAACCACCTTGCGGTTTTCGTAAAGATGCCGAAATCAACAGCCCTTACCATAAACACGGTAAGTATGCTCGTGCTGGCTGTCCTTATACCGTTTTTCGGCTGGCTGTCCGATAAAATAGGCAGAAAGCCTATAATTCTGTTTTCCACAGGTTTTACCGTCCTTGCCGCCTATCCACTTTTCAGCTTTATCTCCTCCGGCTCTGTGGAAAACGCACTGCTCGGTCAGATAGTTTTTGCCGTTGTGGTAGCAGGTTTTATGGCAATACTTCCCACAACGCTTGTTGAGATATTCCCGACGCCGATAAGGAACAGCGGTTATTCCATAGGCTACAACCTGCCTTTTGCCATTTTCGGCG
>JAADDT010000123.1 GCA_013153765.1 Aquificota bacterium | reverse complement strand
CCCCCTGCGGTTGACAGTATGAGGAGAAGGTCTGCGTCCACAAGAACAGAGACGTGTGCGGCAAGGAAGTCGTTGTCCCCGAACACTATTTCCTCTATGGCTATAGTATCGTTTTCGTTTACTATGGGAACTACGGACATGTCAAGCAGTTTGTTAAGTGTGTTCTGTGCCAGAACGTACCTTTTCCTTTCCCTCAAACCTTCCACCGTCAGAAGTACCTGACCTACCGTAAGACCGTTTTTTGAGAATATTTTGTCGTAAATCTGTATCAGATAAGCCTGTCCCACCGAGGCTACCGCCTGCTTTTCGGTTATGGTTTTAGGTTTCTGGTTCAGTCCGAGTTTTTTAACGCCGGCAAGTATTGCCCCGGATGAGACGATAACAACCTCCCTGTCCTGACCGTGTAGCCGTTTTATGTTTTCCGACAGGTTGTTTATAAAGTCCTCGTCTATTGAACCGTCCTTTTCCAGCAATTGGGAACCTATTTTTACCACTATCCTTTTTGCGTTTCTTAAAAGCTCCCTTTTGTCCATCTGTCCCATCTTTTTCAGCCGTTTCTGGCAAAAATTAAGTATCCGGTGTGTGCAACCATCCTGTCTTCAGGTCTTAACCTGTCCGGCACAGGCTTGTAGTGTCTTTCAAGCAGTTCAACAACCTCCGTGTTTATGAAGGCGTTTTCTTTCAACGCCTGAAGCAGGTTGCTTACCTGATTTGTCGTAGGCAGGAGGAAGCCTACAGGTGCCCCTTTTTTCAGTGATTTTTTAATGTTTTTTATGTAAAGCCACGGCTCCCTAACGTCTATAAAGCCTGCATCAAAGAAGTTTTCCGGCAGTGGCTCCTCAAGGCTCTGGTGCTTTATTTCCACGTAGCTTTCAAGCCCTGCAAGTGATAGGTTGTTGTATGCGTTCTGTATGTACTTTTCTTCCTTTTCGTAGCAGTATATCTTACCGTCCGGCTTTACTGCGTTTGCCATCACTATTGTAAGTGCCCCACTGCCCACGCCCGATTCAAGGACTTTCATACCGCCTGTAAGCCCGAGTTTAAGGGTGATATAACCGCTGTCCTTCGGGTATATTATCTGGGTTTTCCTTTTTATGCCGTGCATAATAATGTCGTGTAGCGTAGGTTTTACCACGGTAAACCTGTGTCCCGTATGGGTTTCAACCTGCTCCCCGTATCCGGCTTCCATAATACGGTCGTGGCTTATGTTTCCCCTATGGGTGCCGAAAACCTCACCTTTTTTAAGCCTTATAAAAAACCTGTTCCTTCCGTCCGTAAGCTGGACAGTCTCCCCTTCCTTTATCATCTGGTAAGCAGGTTCAGGCTGAACTCCCTGTTGTTGTAGAGGTCTATAGAGTAGTTATCCCAGAAGACGCAGGTTCCACCAGCGATAAACTTACCGCCTGACGGGTCAACGTATTCCGCAAACAGGAGTGCTTCCAGTCCAAGCTTTGACTCTGCCGTGTCCTCACCGTGGACAAGCGGTCTGACGTTTGGTTTTCTGGTTATAAGGCTATCTGTACAGGCAAGCATTACCTTCTCAACAGTTTCCGGCAGGTTGTAAGTGTCCCCGCTGACTATAAGCAGGTTGTCCCCTTCGTGGTTGTTAACGTTGTCTATTACCGTGTCCCCGTTAAAGTGTATCCCGAACCTTTCTGAAAGGCTGTTGCAGGTATCCGCTATCCTGTCCTCGTTTTTGTAGTATCCGAAAATCCCTACGGTTTTTCCCCTTTCCACAAGCTCCTGTATAAAGTCCACCTCATCCGGCGTGAACGGTATTTCAGGGTAGTTAAATATTACCGTGTCGTAGTCAGCAAGCCTTTCCATCTGGTCAACTTCCTCAACCTGTATCCCTGCTTCCTTCGTGTACCTCTGGAGTTTTGAAAAGTAGTAATGATCCGAAATGATAAACTCCTGATGTGAAACGCTCCAAGCTACCTTTCTCATCATTCCTCCCTCAAGTTTGCCATTTTTTTGTATATCTCAAGTAAAGCTGAAAAGTCCTTTTCCTCAAGTCCGTTTGCCCTTGCGGAACTGAACAGGTCAAGCGTCTGGGTGGTTATGAATGCGGGAAACCTGTATTCCTGTGCAAGGTCAACGGCGTAAGATATGTCCTTGTGTATCAGTGCCACCGAAAAGTGTGTAGAGTAATCCCCCTTCAGCAGTTTTTCCTTTTTTGCCTCCAGTATGCCGGACTTACCTGCTCCTTTTGACAGTATTTCAAGGACCGTTTTCGTGTCAAGTCCGGTTTTCTTGCTGAAGGCTACCGCTTCAGACAATACTGCCATAAAGGAACCTAAAACCGTGTTGTTTATAAGCTTCATCGTGGAAGCCTTCCCGTAATCCCCCATGTAAAAAACGTTTTCCCCAAGTGTCTGGAAAATAGGCATACACTTTTCGTAAGTTTCCCTGTCCCCGCTTACCAGTATGGTAAGCTTCCCTTCTTTAGCAGGCGTGATGCTTCCCAGAACAGGTGCTTCAAGGAAGTCCGCCCCGTGTTTTATCATCATCTCCGCTATCTTCTTTGCCGTGTCCGGATGTACGGTGGTCATGTCTATGAATATTTTCCCTTTCAGGGACAGACCTGTAGATATTATCTTACCGTAAACCTCCTCAACGGAGGTTGAACCGAAAAGCATTGTGATAACCACGTCCCTATCCCTGATAAGCTCGCTTATCGTTTCGGCGTAAGGCAGTCCGCTTTCCTTTGCCTTTGATAGGGTTCTGTTCCAGACCTTAACGTCAAAACCTGCCTGTGCAAGGTTTTTCGCCATAACTATTCCCATACGACCAAGTCCAATCCAGCCAATCTTCATTTTAGACACCGTCCTTTACCAGTTTATAAATAAAGCTGTCAACAACAGCCTGCCAAGATGCTTCTATAACGTTGTCCGACACGCCCACAGTTCCCCATCTCCTTTCCCTGTCCCTGCTTTCTATCAGAACTCTTATTTTAGCCGCCGTTCCCGCACTTTCGTTAACTATCCTTACCTTGTAATCTATAAGCTCCACTTCCGCCAGTGAAGGGTACTTATCAACCAACGCCTTTTTTAACGCCCTGTCAAGTGCGTTCACAGGTCCGTATCCTAAAGACGCCGTATGCTGGTAGTCCTCCCTTATTTTTATCCTTACGGTGGCTTCCGAGACAGGCTCCCTGTCAGTGTACCTTCTGGCTATGAGAACTCTGTAAGCGTCCAGATCAAAGTAGTTTTTCAGCAGTCCCAGATGTTTCCTTATAAGCAGTTCAAGGGAGGCTTCAGCCGCCTCAAAGTGGTATCCGTAGTTTTCAAGCCTTTTTATCTCCTGCACCAGCTCCGCAAGTCTCGGGTCTTTTTCGTCTATCTCTATGCCGAACTCTTTAGCCTTGTAGATTATGTTTGACTTTCCGGAAAGGTCAGATACCAGTATTTTCCTCCTGTTTCCAACCTCCTCAGGGTTAATGTGCTCGTACAGTTTGGGATTTTTAAGCACAGCGGAAGCGTGAACTCCACCTTTGTGTGCAAAGGCACTGTCCCCCACGTAAGGCATGTTTTTAGGTACAGGCAGGTTAACTATGTCAGCTACAAAGTTTGAAAGCTCTTTTAACCGCCTTATGCTTTCTTTAGGAACAGTTTCGTATCCCAGCTTAAGGGACAGGTTAGGTATTATTGAACAGAGGTTCGCATTACCACACCTTTCCCCAAAGCCGTTTACCGTGCCGTGTACCATAACAGCCCCGTTTAAGACAGCCACTATAGAGTTCCACACCGCAGTGTCGCTGTCGTTATGTGCGTGTATTCCCAGATTTCCGTCCAGTCCCCTTTCCCTTATCTCCCTGATTATTTTTTCTATCCAGTTAGGAAGGGTTCCTCCGTTCGTGTCAGCCAGCACCAGATAGTCAGCCCCACCTTCCTGTGCGGTTTTCATCACAGCGTAAGCGTAGTCCGGATTTGACCTGTAGCCGTCAAAAAAGTGCTCCCCTATGAAAACCACCTCGTCCGCATACTTCTTCAGGTACTTTACGGTGTCGTAAACCATCTCAAGGTTGTTTTCAAGACTGGTCTTTAACGCTTCAACAACGTGTAAGTCCCAAGCTTTGCCGAATATGGTGATTACAGGCGTTTCCGCCTTTATCAGCTTTTGGACAAGAGGGTCGTCCTCAACCTTCAGGTAAGCCCTTCTGGTTGAACCGAAGGCGGCTATCTTTGAGTTTTTCAGCTTCAGGTTTTTAACCTGCCTGAAGTACTCGTCGTCTTTAGGGTTTGAACCGGGCCAACCGCCTTCTATGTAGTGTATGCCAAAGTCGTCCAGCTTTTCCGTTATCCTCAGCTTGTCCTCTACAGAGACGCTTACGCCTTCAGCCTGCGTGCCGTCCCGTAAGGTTGTATCGTAAATGAACACCTTTTCCATTTTTTTCCCCGGAGGAATTATTAAAAAAACAAATACATTTTATCACAAGGAAGGGTTTTTAAATCCTGACAGGAACGCCCTTTTCTTTAAGGTAATCCTTAACTTCCTGAATGGTAAGCTCCCTGAAGTGGAACAGTGAAGCGGCAAGTGCGGCGTCAGCCATACCTTCCGCAAAAGCTTCGTAAAAGTGTTCCTTACTGCCGGCTCCACCTGAGGCTATCACAGGGATTGAGACAGCCTCACTTATGGCTCTGGTAAGGTTTATGTCGTATCCCTTCTTAGTCCCGTCCCTGTCCATTGAGGTAAGGAGTATCTCACCTGCCCCAAGGCTTTCAACCGCTTTAGCCCACTCTACCGCATCAATTCCGGTGGCTGTTCTGCCCCCGTGTATGTAAACTTCCCACCTGTTTTCCCCAACCTGTTTTGCGTCTATAGCCACCACTATCGTTGACGAACCGAACCTTAAGGCGGCACCTTCAACGAGGGAAGGCTCTTTTACAGCCGCCGTGTTAATTGATACCTTGTCAGCCCCGCTTTCAAGGAGTTTCCTTATGTCCTCAAGGCTCCTTATACCTCCCCCTACCGTAAGAGGCATAAACACCGTTTCTGCCGTTTCCTTCACCACGTCAAGTATTATGTCCCTGTCCTCTGCAGAGGCGGTAATGTCCAGAAATACCAGCTCGTCCGCACCGGCTTCGTCGTAAACTTTAGCCGCCTCAACAGGGTCCCCCGCATCTATCAGGTTAACGAAGTTAACGCCCTTAACAACTCTTCCCCTGTTAACGTCAAGGCAGGGTATTATCCTTTTTGCCAGCATCTTTACTCCTTAAAGGAATGTCCTCCACGTGTTTTATCTCAAACCTTTCCAATCCCTGTCTGAACAGGTTGTCAACGGGTATTCCCTCCCTCTGTAGCATACCGGACAGCCTGTCCGATATTTTCTTCCCCTGCTTGTCAAGGTCTGTAAGCACCACCACCATACTGCTGTTTTCCAGCTCCTCCAGTATGTCGTAAAACCTTTTTCCTTTTATGGGATATATGTTTTTTATGCCTAACTTTTTTAGTTTTTCAGCGTCGTTTTTCCCCTCAACGAGGATTACCACGCCCTCTGACTTTGAGATGTTCTTAAGCCTTTCTATCCAGTTTTCTAAACTTTCAAACTCCATTACTTTCTTGAAAAGATACTTTTCAGGAAGTTTACGAACTTTTCCACCAGCTTTTTTAAAGCCCCTTTGTCAACCTCTTCTTCCTCAAGCTTTGACTTTACGTATTCCTCACCTTTTGTCTTTTTCAGGTATTCCACAACCGCCGTAAACACGTCCAGAGGGTTAAACGGTTTTTCCAGTATTGCCGCCACTCCCAAGTACTGGTAAAAGTCCTTTTCGTCGTCCGTCAGGGAGGCTGACAGTATGATAACGGGAATTTCCTGCACCGCCTCCTCGTTTTTCATAAAGGATATTATCTCCCAAGAGGGTTTCCCGCCGACCTTCTGCTCGGCAATTATGCCGTCAATGTCCGGATTTTCCTTGAGGAACCTTTTAGCCTCCTCAAGGTCAGTTATCTGTATTATCTCCGAACCGCTCAGCTGTGCCACCTCGCTGAGTACCTGATAAGTTTCCTTGTCTTCGTCAAGAAGGAGTATTTTCATCTCACACCAGACCTTTAAACGAATTTTATTTCAGGCAGTCTGTCAATAAAGCCCTTTTCGTATGCCTCTTTTAAAAACAGCTCTATAGCCTTCCTTCCCCTTTCTCCGTAATCCACAGTAAGGTCGTTAACGTACATGCCTATGAACTTGTCCGCCTTTTCCCTTGACATGTCCCTTGCGTACTTCAGTGCGTAGTCAACAGCCTCGTCCCTGTGTTCAAGGGAGTACTTTATGCTTTCACGGAGTATTTCGGATATCTCTTTCATCGTTTCTTCGCCAAGGTCTTTCCTGATAACATTTCCGCCTAAAGGCAGTGGCAGACCTCCTGTCTTTTCGTACCACCACTTTCCCAGATCAACCACACAGCTTAAACCTTCGTCCTGATAGGTAAGCTGTCCTTCGTGTATTATCAGCCCTGCATCAACCTTCCCATCTTTAACAGCCTGTATTATCTGATCAAACGGTATTACCTCGTAGTCAAAATCCTCCGTGTCTAAATAAAGCTTCAGTGCCAGAAATGCGGAGGTAAGTGTTCCCGGTACGGCTATCTTCTTGTTTTTCAGCTGGTAAGGGTCAAAGCCCTCCTTTGCCACTATCATAGGACCGTAGTTGTCCCCCATACTTGCCCCGCTTGAAAGCAGTGCGTACTTGTCAGCCACGTAAGGGAAGGCGTGTATGGAAATTGCGGACACTTCGTATTCCCCTTCCAGTGCTTTCCTGTTGAGGGTTTCTATGTCCGACAGTACGTCAACGAATTTGTAGCCTTTAGTATCTATTTTTCCCTGATTGATTGCGTAAAACATAAACGCATCGTCGCTGTCCGGACTGTGTGCCACTCTTATGACCTTTTTTTCCTCACTGACTTTCAATTTCACACTCCTTAAGTTCGGTTTTAATAAATTTTATAATAAATTGATAGTTTTTCCAAAATTAAGGAAGTCCGGCGGAACAGGTGCTTTTATGTGGATTTTCCTTTTTAGGAAAGGGTGGAAAAAGGAAATGGTTTCGGCGTGTAGCATCTGCCTTTTAACGCCTTTTAAAAGAGGGTTGTTTATGTTTTTCAGACCGTAAACCTTGTCCCCCACTATCGGGTGCCTTATCTTTGACAGGTGTATCCTTATCTGGTGTTTCCTGCCTGTCGGTATTTCCACCTTAAACAGTGAAAAGCCGTTTTTTACCTTCTGGGTGTAAAGGAAGCTTTTAGCGTACCTGCCTTCAACCGGAATGTTAACTACCTTTTTCCTGAAGGCGGCACTGTCGTGTGATATGGCAAGGTAAGTTTTCTTTACCGCCTTGTCCTGCCACAGCTTTTTAAAACGCTCAAACACTTTATTGTCTTTTGCAAACAGAACCACGCCTGAGGTTTCCCTGTCAAGCCTGTGTATAGCCCTTATCCTGTGGTCTTTTTTAAACTGTTTAAGCCTGTATTCAAGGCTGTCCTTCCCACCTTCCGTTTCCATAAAGGGTGGTTTGTTGACGGCTATTATAAAGTCGTCCTCGTACAGTATGCTGTTTCCTATCTCCCACCTGCCTTCCTTCTGTGGAACAGGCAGTTCCACAACGTCCCCTTTTTTAAGGCTGTGTGAGGCTATCCACACTCTTTTGTTGTTGACGAAAACGACCTTACTGTCTATCAGCTCCTTTGCCTTCTTTTTTGACAGGTCAAGCTTTTCAGCCACGAAATCTTTCAGCGTGGTTTCCCTTTCTACCTTAAACTTTTTCATTACCTTTCCCCTGTTGCAACCACAAGCCTTTATGTTATTTTATAATGAACAACCTGACTGGAGACGGTAATGGATACACAGCAGGTAGAAAGGCTACTTTCCCTTGCTTCCGACAGGGATTTATTTCCTATTATTGATAAGGTTCTGGAAGAAAAAAGGCTTTCTTACGAGGACGGTGTAAAACTTTTTGAAACACCTGACCTGCTTACCATCGGGACGCTTGCAAACCTGACCACAGAAAGGAAAAACGGCAGGTACGCTTACTTTGTAATAAACAGGCAGATAAATCCCACAAACGTGTGTGCCCTTGACTGTAATTTCTGTGCATTTGCCACTATGGACAAAAACGATCCTAAAGCTTACGAAATGGATTATGAAGAAATACTTGAAAAAACCAGATACGCCGTTGAACAGGGTGCTTCGGAAGTCCACATCGTAGGAGGTCTCCATCCTGAATGGGACTTTCAGGTCTATCTGAACATGGTCTCACTGATAAAGAAAAACTTTCCACAGATACACATCAAAGCCTTTACAGCCGTTGAGATAGATTACTTTTCCCGCATTTCAGGACTGTCCTACAGGGAGGTTCTGGAAAGGCTGAAGGAGGCAGGTCTCGGCAGTCTGCCCGGCGGTGGTGCTGAAATATTCTCACCACGGGTAAGGAGGATAATAGCCCCCACAAAAATCGGCTGGAAAAAGTACCTTGAGGTACACAAAACAGCCCACAGGCTCGGATTACACTCAACAACCACGATGCTTTACGGACACGTTGAGACTTACGGCGAAAGGGTTGACCACATGATAAAAATAAGGGAAGCACAGGACGAGACGGGAGGTTTTACCTGTTTCATACCGCTTGCATACCAGCCGGAAAACAACCAGCTCAACATTACCGAACATACACACGGAGTTGACGACCTGAAAACGATAGCGGTCTCAAGGCTTATGCTGGACAACATTCCACACATAAAGGCTTACTGGGTTATGATAGGAGAAAAGATAGCACAGATTGGTCTGAACTTCGGTGCTGACGACATGGACGGAACTGTGATGGAGGAAAGGATAGCCCACTTTGCCGGTGCAAAGTCCCCGACGCAACAGCAGAAGGAAAAACTGATAAGGCTTATAAAGGAAGCCGGCAAAATACCTGTGGAAAGGGACACACTTTACAACCACATAAAGGTTTATGGATAAATTTCCTGTAGAAAAAAAGAAAACACCGCTACAGTACGCTCTGGCATTTCTGGTGCTTTTTGTACTGGCTGTGGTTTTTGCGGTTGTTTTGATAGCAGTTCCGTACCTGTTCCACGCCGTTTTAAGCCTTTTTACAGACCGGTTCACCTTCGGCTGGCTGTTCGGCGTACTGTTCTGGCTGTTTGTGGTTGCTTTCCTGTGGACTTTAAAACTCTACCAGTTAAGGAGAAGGTAAGATGGACGACTACCTGAAATTGGAAACGGGAGAAAACCTGTTCGTTATAGGAGACGTCCACGGCTGTTATGTTGAGTTCAACAGTATGGTCAGCAGGATACTGAAGGAGAAAAATCCTACCATCATAAGCGTGGGAGACACTGTGGACAGGGGAGACTACAACCTGAAAACGCTGGAGATGTGCTTCAGTCTGGCGGAGGAAGGGATATACTACGAAGTCCAAAGCAACCACAACCTAAAGCTTTACCGCTACCTGATAGGAAAGAAGGTCAGCATCAGTAAAGGTCTGGAAAAGACCATAAGGGAGATAGAAAGCCTGCCTGAAGAGGAAAGGGAAAGGTTCAGGGAAAAATACATATCCTACTACCGCTCCTTACCGCTTTACATAGTGGTAAACGGCTCTGTGGTGGTAGCCCACGCAGGGATAAAGGACGAGATGATAGGCAGGACAGACAGGGAGGTAAAAAGCTTCGTTATTTACGGGCAGACAACAGGCAGGTACACGGCTGAAGGTTTTCCCGAAAGGATAGACTGGACTAAAGACAGGAAGGTTAACGAAAACTCCCCAAAAATCGTTTACGGACACGTGGTATATCCTGAACCGTACGTTAACAATAAATGCTACGGCATAGATACCGGCTGTGTGCTGGGAAACAAGCTTACCGCCTACAATCCGTTTACTGACAGCTTCCTATTTGAAAAAGCAAGGAAGGTTTACTTTAGTTTTTAAAAATTGTCCAGACTGTAGAGAAAAACGTTTTTTTCCCTTGAAGCGGTCTCTTTAAGCTGTTCCGTAAAGCCAGACCTTGAGAACAGTGCAAAGAACTCCTTCCTTTCCCCTTTTTTCCAGTCCACATAACCGGCTGTTTTTTTTAGCTGTCGTAAAACATCAACTCCCACAGGCTTGTCCCAGTACTTACATTCCCCGAACAGAACCTCCCTGTCCCCTAAAGCCACAACGTCTATCTCTTTATCCCTATCCCACCACCTTCCAACCTTCCTGACCGGAAAAGGAAGGTCAGCTTTGTACAGGACAAAATCACGGGAAACGTTCTCAAAAACAAAAGAGACAAGACCTTTAAAGTCCGATTTTATCTTTTCAAGAACCAGTTCGTACCTTTCCGTTTCAAGGAAGCTCTGGTAAGGAAATACATAACGGAACCAGAACCGGAAGAAGTTATCCTTTATGAAGTAAAGTCCTTTTTTGCTTTTTGAAGGGTTTTCTTCCGTTATAGGCACCTGTCTTTCAAGTATTTCCAGTTCTATAAGCCTTTCCATAAAGGAGGTAAGGTTTTTCGTTTCCATTCCCAGTTTTGAGGCGATTTTACCTATCTTATGCTCCCCTTGGGAGATTATCTGTAGTATGGAGAAATACGTTATAGGCTCTTTTATTTCGTCTTTCAGTATGAATTTCGGCTCCTCGTACAGGAAGCTGTTCCTGTCAAGTACGCTTTCCTTAATGTTTGAAAAAACGTCCTTACTGCCGTCAAAAAATTCCACGTACTTCGGTATTCCACCTATAACACTGTAAAACTGCAACAGTTTATCCCTGTCTTCCGTTTGAAAGAACTTTTTAAAATTGAAAAAATCCATAGATTGGAGTTTAATCTGTGAAGTCCGTCTGCCGTACAGCGGGCTTGAATAGTTAAGTGCTATATCGTACATAAGGCTTATTAAAGAACCGGACAGGATAAGCATAACGTTTCTATCCTTCAACAGCCTATCCCATAGTGCCTGAAATATGGACGGTACTGCTTTGTTAACCTTTGCAAGGTATTGGAACTCGTCTATAACGATTATAAGCTTTTCATTGTATTCCTTCTGTAAGATATACCGGAACAGGGTTTCCCAGTCGTTTACCTGAATTTTCTTTAAAAGATCGTCCCCCAGACTTTCCCCAGCTACCATCTTGAACCTTTCAAGCTGGAGTTTCTCGTTTTGCAGGTCAGCAAGGAAGTAAATTGCCAGTTTATCCTTAATAAAATTTTCAATTAAGGCTGTTTTCCCCACTCTCCGCCTTCCGTAAATAACAACGAAGGAAGAACCGCTTTTCCTGTATTCCCTTTCTAAAGTTTGGAGTTCCTTTTCCCTGTTTATAAAAACCATCGGCTTTTTAAATAAAAAATTCGTTTTCAGATTATTATAATTTAAAAACGAAAAAATGTCCGGTTATTCCTTCCCAAGTAATTGGCGGAGTTTTCTGCCTATGTCCTTTTCCCTCATAAGGCTTTCACCTATCAGGAAGGCGTCAACGCCGTGCTTCTTCAGTTCCAGTATCTCCTCCCTCGTGGATATGCCACTTTCAGCCACCACGATTTCAGCCCCCATCTCCTTCATCTTCGGTGCAAGCTCCTTTGAACGGTTTATGTCCACCTTGAAGGTCTTTAAATCCCTGTTGTTTATGCCTATTATCTTTGCCCCTGCCATAAGGGATTTTGCCCCCTCCTCAAAAGTGTGTATTTCAACCAGCGGTTCCATACCGAACTCCCTTCCGTAATTGATAAGTTCCCTTAGCTGGGGTTCGGTAAGTATGCCCGCTATCAGAAGGAAGCTGTCAGAACCGTAAGCAAACGCTTCCAATATCTGCCTTTTGTCTATGATAAAATCCTTCCTCAACACGGGAACGGATACTACCTGCCTTACCATCTTGAGGAAAACCACGTCCCCCTTGAAATACACCTTGTCCGTAAGGACGGATATTGCTGACGCCCCGTTTTCCTCGTATATTTTCGCTATCTTAACAGGGTCAAAATCCTCCCTGATAATGCCCTTTGATGGAGAGGCTTTTTTTATTTCGGCGATTATGTTAATCCCTTCTTTCTTCAGTGCGGAAGGGAAGTCCCTTACACCGTCCCTGCCTAAAATCTTTTTTTCCAGATAGGATATGTAGTCAGGGGTGTAGTCAAGAAGCTCTTCCCTTTTGGTCTGGACTATCCTGTCTAAAATATCCAAGTTATAAACTCCTTTTTTTAGTTATAACCATTGTAATAAAAATTGAGTGATTTCTGTCAAGGTCAGGGACGGTTTTTGATGGTATTTTTTGTATCCTGTTTCACTTACAATATATTGTATTTATATTTATTATTGAAGGAGGATTTTATGGCTGGAAAAAAGCCGGAAATACTTGCCCCTGTCGGACATTACGAAGGTTTGTCTGCTGTCATAAAGGCAGGAGCCGATGCGGTATATATGGGTGTAGGTAAAATAAACCAGCGTGCTTTGAAAACGACCTTCACCATTGAGGACGTTAAGGAAGTAAGGAAAATAACCGCAGATGCGGGAGTAAGACAATACGTTGTCTTAAATTCCATTGTCTTTGAGGAAGACCTGCCTTACATAAACGAAACACTCCACCAGCTTAAAGAGATAGGTGTTGACGCGGTTGTCGGCTGGGACATGGCAGTCCTGTCCAAATCTTTAGAGCTTGGACTGGAAACGCACCTTTCAACTATGGCTTCCGTCTCAAACTCACAGGCGGCGAAGTTTTACGAGCAGATGGGAATAAAAAGGATAGTCCCTGCAAGGGAGGTAAAGCTACAGGGTTTGCTGGACATAAAGAAAAAAACAAACCTTGAGATAGAAATATTCGTACACGGTGCAATGTGTATGGCTGTCTCCGGCAGGTGTTTCCTTTCACACGACGTTTTTGAAAAGTCCGCAAACAGGGGTGAATGCTATCAGGTATGCAGGCACGAGTTTGACGTGAAGATAGTATCCAAAAACACGGGAACGGAATTCTTTTTAGGTTCGGACTACATACTGTCAGCAAAAGACCTGATGACCTTGAACTTTGCGGACAAACTTATCTGGGCTGACAGCTGGAAGATAG
Organism: Aquificota bacterium; assembly: GCA_013153765.1. Taxonomy (GTDB): domain Bacteria; phylum Aquificota; class Aquificia; order Aquificales; family Hydrogenothermaceae; genus Persephonella_A. The sequence continues at coordinate 3,525 of JAADDT010000123.1, read as the reverse complement.
AAGGAAGGAACAAAAACGTTGATTACGCCTATATGGTGGTTTCGGCTTACAGGGAGGCAAGGGACAGGATACTTGAGGGACAGTGGAACAAAAAAGGCTGGCAGGATTTGGTGGACAGGCTGGAAAGGGTTTACCATAGGCAGTGGGACAGCGGTTTTTACTTCGGTAAAGGAGGCTTCGGCTTAAACAGGTCTGTTGCCAAGGAAAAGAAGGTCTTCGTTGGAGAAATAGTAAAGTTCTATCCTAAAATAAGCGTTGCCGAGCTAAAGGTAATAGACAATCCGGTGGAGATAGGAGACACCATACACATAATAGGGAAAAAGACAGGTCTGGTAAGGCAGAAAGTCCTGTCAATGCAGGTTGAGAGGAAAAACATAAACAAAGCGGAAAAAGGAATGGTCGTTGGACTGAAAACGGAGGAAAGGGTAAGGGTCGGAGATAAGGTCTATTTAATAAAGGAGGTAGAAGGTTCCGAAAGCAGGGAGCAAAAAGAAATACTTACCGGCTGAGGGAAGGGGTATGTCTGGAAATAGGGTAAACTGCGGTTTTTACAACCGTTTAAAGGAAGAAAAAAAGTTAGATCACGACGACATTAAGTTTTTGATGAACATCGTCAGGAAGGAGCTGAGCTTTCTGATAAAGCACAACATACCTCCCATACCTGTTAACTACGAAAAGTGGTTTTATATATTCTGTTCTCTGGCTGAGCAGAACAAGGAGCTTGACGACTTACAGCTGATAGAGTTATACAAGGAGCTTTACAGGGAAGACTACCAGTCCATAAAGGTTGACGCAGGGAAGGACAGCCTGTCTTCAGAAATGGCTGAAAAGTTCAAGGAGATAGCCGGCAGGATAGACGGCACGATAAGGGAGCTGATTGCTAACCTTGAGGACCATCAGGAAAAGATAGACAGCCACGCAGACAGGCTTGTAAAGGTAAAAAAGGAGGTAAATTCGGAAGCGGTTAACGATGCTGTTATAGAAATACTCCACCTGTTAAGGAAACTCCAGACGGACAACAAAAAGCTTAAGGAAGAGCTGAAGGCTTACCACTCGGAGCTGGAGGCGTTGAAGGAGGAGCTGGCGGCGGCTAAAAAGGAAGCTTCCATTGACCTTCTTACAGGTATGGTAAACAGGCAACGGTTTGAAAGAGCTGTGGAAGACGCCATAAAGGACAGGAAGGAAAAAGGTTATCCCGCTTCTGTAATAATAGTTGAGGTTGACAGGATAGAGGAAGTCAGGGAAAAATACGGTGATGCGGGAATAGACGCCGTCTTGAAGGAGCTGGCAAAAATATTCAGGTTTTACCTGCGTGCAAACACTCTGGTGGCAAGGCTTGGTGAGGACAAGTTCGCCATACTCCTTACCGGACTGGACAGGGAAAAGGCTGAAAAGGTGGGAGAAAGGTTGCGGAAAATAATTGAAGGCAGAAAGATAAAAATCCCTTCAAAAGAAGGTGAAACAGCGTCCATCACAGCCAGCTTCGGCATTACGGACGTTAAGGAAAGTGATTTTGTTGAAAGCGTCCTCATTAGAGGAGCGGAGGCAGTTTACAAAGCCCGTGAAAAGGGTAAAAACAGGGTGGAAGTGGCTTAAATGAAACTACTTATAACAGGCGGAACAGGTTTCGTAGGCAAACACCTCGTTGACGAGCTTGAGAAAGAGCATCAGATAATACTGCCCGTAAGGGACAGGGAAAAAATCCCTGCAGACAGCCCAAACATAACGGTGGTTGACTTTCCGGAAGACCTTTCAGGTCTGGTTGAGGAGCATAAGCCGGACTGTGTGGTAAACCTGCTTGGGATTTTGAACGAACAGCCTTCAAAGGGTCTTACCTTTGAAAAGGTTCACGTTGACTACACGAAACAGCTTGTAGAGGGAAGTAAAAAAGCCGGCGTCAAAAAGTTCCTCCAGATGTCAGCACTCGGTTCGGACGGCAGGTCAAAAAGCAGGTACGCAAGGACAAAAGCTGAAGGTGAAAGGCTTGTGATGGAAAGCGGTATAAACTACCTGATATTCAGACCTTCAATCATACTGGGAAAGGGTCAAAAACTTTTTGAAGACCTGAAAAAGTTTTCACGGCTTACGCCTGTCTTACTTGCCCCTAAAGGTAAGGTACAGCCGGTACACATAGACGACGTGGTAAAGGCGTTTAAAAAGGGAATAACAGACCAAGAGCTGAAAAACACGGTTGTGGAGCTTTGCGGAACGAGGATAGTGAGCTACAAGGAGCTTTTTGAGTTTGCCCTTTCTTACATCGGCAGGAAAAGGCTGGTTATTGAGATGCCCCCTTCATTCTTCCGTATAATGCTTCCCCTGTTCAGGCTTTTCCCAGAGCCCCCAATGACGGAAGACCAGCTTTACCTTCTGGAAAGGGACAACGTCTGCACCGGAAAACACATAACGCAGAAAGACCTGCTGGGACAGGTGAAGGTGGCTTTCAAAATATAACTATATTGCCGCCCCTTCAAGCACCGTATCACAGCCACACTCCAGCTTTTCAGGTATTTTCTGTATGAACGAAAGTATTACCTGCTTCAGTTCCTCCGTCTTTGCCCGCATCATCTCAATAACCTCGTCAGAGGTGAGCTTTTCACCTGAAATACCAGCCGCCAGATTGGTAACCACGTTAACGGAGGCAAAATGGATAGCCAGTTCCCTTGCAAGCACCACCTCAGGCACGAGGGTCATACCTACCACGTCCCCTCCAAGCAGTCCGAAAGCCCTGATTTCCGCCGGAGTTTCCAGTCTGGGACCTTCCGTAGCCACGTAAGTGCCTTTCCTGTGGTACCTGTAGCCCTTCTCCTCCATAATACTTCCCAGTAAAGACCTCATAACCGGACAGAAAGGCTGGGTCATATCCACGTGGACGACTCTGTCCTCTGAAAGGTAGCGGTTTACAAGGTCTTCCCTGTCGTCAGTCCCGTCCCTTATGGTGTATTCCCCTTCGTAAAAGGTGTTAGGTCTTACTTTGGTAAAGTCTATAAACTGGTCTGTAATAACAAAATCCCCAGCCTGAAGCAGAGGGTTTATACCGCCGACCGCACTTACGGAAAGTATCCTGTCAACTCCCAATTTCCTAAAGCCCCACAGGTTAGCCCTGTAGTTAATCAGGTGAGGTGGATACCTGTGTCCCCTGCCGTGTCTGGGAAGGAAAACCACCTTCCTTCCGCCGTACTCGGCTATTATGTAGCTGTCTGACGGTTCGCCGTAAGGTGTCATAACCTTTTTTTCTTCCAAAATCTTCAGACCATCAATATTGTAAAGACCGCTTCCGCCAAGTATTCCTAACATCTGACACTCCTTTCCGCCGTGATGTTAACATTATAAACCAAAAGGGAAAAACCTACCTTCCTGTTATATTCCCCTTCCTTTCAGCCGAAAAATCGTTTAAATTTATTTAAAAAAAATTTAAAAAAAGGGAAAAAAATTGAAAAAAATAGCCATAATTTTAGGGGTGATTTTTGTTTTGGTGGTGGACATTTACTTTTTTAAGGTGGTGTTGTTTTCATCAAAAGAAAACAG
>JAADDT010000066.1 GCA_013153765.1 Aquificota bacterium | reverse complement strand
TTATTGTCCCCAGTATCCTTACCTTCCTGTCCTTTATAAGGAAGTATCCCCTGTTTGATAAAGCCCTCGGCAGTCCGTCTGCGTAGCCGAAAGACACTACCGCCACCTCCATATCCCTGTCTGCTGTAAACGTTCCCCCGTAGGACACCTTTTCGCCCTTTTTTAGCTTTTTTACGGTTATTACCTTTGCCTTTACGGACATTACGGTTTTTATCGGTATGGGAAAGCTGTCGGAAGGCTTGCTTCCGTAGAGGGATATGCCTATCCGGACGCTGTTGCAGAAATCACAGCCGTATTCCAGTCCTGCACTGTTTTGCAGGTGTACGTATCTGGGATTTATTCCCCCTTTTTGTAGCTTCCTGACCAGACCGGCAAAGGTTTTAATCTGCTTCTGGGTAAACTCCCTGTCCCAGTCTGCGGAAGGGAAGTGGGACATTACGCCCTCAACGACGGCAGGCTTGTTTTTCAGCCTTTCCATAACTTTTTCCGTTTCTTCAGGGAGAAATCCGAGGCGGTGCATTCCGGTGTCAAATTTCAGGTGGATTTTTTTTATCCCGTTTTCCTCCACCAGCTTCAGCTGGTCAAAGTCGGAAACGACAGGGACGAGACCGTACTCCCTGAACACTTCCACCTCTTCAGGCAGTATGCCACCAAGCACCAGTATTCCTTTTTTTATTCCCTTTTCTTTAAGCTCTTTACCTTCCTCTGCGGTGGCTACGCACAGGTATTTTACCGGCTTTAGCCTCTGGAGAACCTGTGAGACCTGAACTGCACCGTGTCCGTAGGCGTCAGCCTTGACCACGGCAAAGATGTCCTTACTGACGGCGTTAAATACGGAATTAACGTTTTCCACAAGCCGTCCTGTATCAATTTCAGCCCAGCTCCTAAAGTCGTTCAGGCTTATTTTTGTCTCCCTCTTGTTTATTTTGATTTTAAATTTTAACAGATAAGGGATTTAAGGTGGAAGGAAAGGTCTGGAAGGGAGGGAAGCGTCAGGCTTCCCCTTTTATTTAATGCTGTACTCCGCCTTCTCCATGGACGTGTCCGTGTTTTATCTCCTCTAACGTGGCGTCCCTGATGTCCACAACCTCAACGTCAAAAACGAGGTCTTTCCCTGCAAGTGGGTGGTTCATGTCAACCGTTACGGTTTCGTCGTCAAAGTCAACGACCGTCATGTTGATAATCTGTCCGTCCGGCGTCTGTGCCTGTAGAGGCATTCCCTTCTGTAGCTCTATCCCCTGAAAGTAGTCTTTCGGTACTTTCTGTATCAGCTCCGGATTTTTCTCGCCGTAAGCTTCAGCGGCAGGCACTTCAATAGTCCTCTTTTCCCCTATCTTCATACCTTCCATTCTGCTTTCCAGACCGGGAATGATGTTTTCAGCACCGAAAAGGACGGTTAACGGCTGTCCGAACTCCTGACTGCTGTCAAGAACTTCCCCCGTTTCTTTGTCTTTCAGCGTGTAGTGGAACGTTACCACTTTGTTGCGTGTAGCTTCCATAAATAACTCCTTTATGTTTATTTAGCACCTTGTTTAAGATGCTATTATTTTTTCTAAAAATTCGTTTATGTTTATTTTTTCGTAATCTTTTTCAGTTGAATAAATATATATGTCTTCCCCTTTCCTGTCCAGTCCAATAACTATTACCTTCCTGTACCTGTTGCTGAAAGCAAAGCGGATTGAATCTTGGTAGTCCCTGTCAATAATGTCCCTTCCCACGGAGTAGCCCTTTTCCCGAAGTATTTTTGCCAGCCTGTAAGCAGTCTTTTTGTCCTGAGTAAGATCAATAATAAAAAAGTCCTTGTAGTTTTTAACCTGAAGTATGTTCAGGCTTTTCATACCTTCCCATAGGTTTAAAACGTCAAAGGCAAAGCCTGTGGCAGGCACATCGCCGTTGTATCTGGCAATAAGGTTGTCGTACCTGCCCCCCTGTCCTAAAGGTTTTGGAAAGCCCTTTATGAATATTTCAAACATTATCCCCGTGTAGTAAGAAAACTCCTTCGGCTCCCCCAGATCAAAGCTTATCCTGTCAGCCAGACCGTACTCTTTAAGTATCCGGTGTATCTCCACAAGCTCGCCGAAAGCCTCCCCAAGCCCTTCCATACTGCCGTAATCCCTTTTTAGTTTTTCTATCAGTCCTATTCCCCCTTTAAGCTTTGGTATTTGTGTTATCAGCTGTGCCGTTTTCCCTTTTATTCCCTTTTCCTTTACAAAATCCCGCAGGGAGTAAATCTCCCTGTTTTTGACAAATCCCATAAAACGGTTGTATTCCCCCTCGTCCAGTCCCAGCAGGTTTTTTAAGGCGGTAAATATTTTGGTGTTGTTAATGTCTATCTGGTAGTCCTTTATTCCCAGCTCCTCCAGAGATTGGGAGGCTACCGCTATCACCTCCGCATCAGCCTCAAGCCTGCTTGAACCTATAAGCTCAATGCCGGTTTGCAGTCTTTCCCACAGGTTGTCCGCCTTCGGCGGTGCGTACCTGAATATTACGCCGGTGTAGTAATACCTTTTCGGCAGGTTTTTAAACTTGAGGGAAGCAAAATAACGGCATATCTGTGCGGTAAAGTCAGCCCGGAGGGACAGGATTTCTCCACTGCTCCTGTCAACCAGCTTAAAGCTCCTGCCTTTTATTTCTTCATCAAGTCCCCTGCCGTGGACTTCCAGATACTCAAAGTAAGGCAGTTTTATCTCCTCGTAAGCCCATTTCTGGAAAACGCCGTTTACAGTGTTTAGTATGTGGTTTATCTGGAAGCTTTCTGACCTATTGAAAGTCCTTACGCCGGCAGGCAGGTCTATCTTCATAATGCCACCTTAAAGTGCGTCTAAGGCAGGTATGAACAGGTCGCCTAAAAAGTAAGTGTTGTTAAGCTTATACAGTATTGGTCTGACCTTGTCGTAATCCAGTATTGAGTAAGAGGCGTTATCACAGCCGAAGCTCCAGAACTTGCCCAGCGGTAAGTCAAGTCCTGCAACGAAGGAAGCCCTGATAGGAACTGTATGTGAAACAGCCACAACCGTTTCGCCGTCGTGTTTTTCAAGCATCTTTTCCTGAAACCTTTTAACTCTGTTGTAAACGTCCACCAGCGTCTCCCCGTTGGGAAACTTTATGGTTTCAGGTTCGTAAAGCCACTGGCGGAACATGTCAGGGTGTTTTGTTTTTACTTCCTCCACCAGCATTCCAGACCACTCACCGTGGTCTATCTCTATAATGTCCTCGTCAACCTGCACAGGCAGGTTAAGTTCCTTTGATATGTACTGTGCGGTCATGTAAGTCCTTTTAAGCGGACTGGAGTAAAGTGCTGTCGGGTTGTATTTTTTAAGGGTTTTTGCAAGAAGCTCAGCCTGTTTGTGTCCCCTTTCTGACAGTTCAGGGTCAAGCCTTCCCTGATACTTGCCTATAGGGTTCCACAGGCTTTCTGCGTGTCTGACGTATATTATCCTTACCGCCATTTTTACTCCTTTATCCCGTTGAGTATTATTTCCTGTGCTTTTTTAACTCCTTTACCAAGCTCTACAGGGTATCCTTCTTTAGCCAGTGCCATCTCAAGACCGGCTATTACCTGCAACACGTCGTTAAAATCAAAGTATCCCATGTGTGCTATCCGCAGTATTTTGCCCTTCAGGTGATCCTGCCCGCCGGCTACTCTAAATCCCATTTTCAGCAGTGTTTTCCTTAATCTGTCCCCTTCCAGACCTGACGGTGCGTAAACTCCCGTGGCGGAGTTTGAAGGGTTCTGTGAAAGTAGCTTCAAGCC
>JAADDT010000074.1 GCA_013153765.1 Aquificota bacterium | reverse complement strand
ATATTTCAGCCGTTTCCCTGTCCCTTATCTCACCGACCAGTATAATATCCGGGTCCTGACGGAGGAAAGCCCTCAGTGCCTCCGCAAACGTGAGACCGATATGCTCCTTTATCTGCACCTGATTTATTCCCGGAATGGAAACCTCCACCGGGTCCTCCGCTGTGGATATGTTAACGTCGTCCGTGTTCCTTTCCATCAACGCGGTATAAAGTGTTGTTGTTTTACCGCTACCTGTAGGTCCCGTTACCAGAACCATTCCCCAAGGGCTGTATATGGCTTTCCTTATCTTTTCAAGGTCGTCAGGCTCAAAGCCGAGGTCTTCAAGCTTCAGTCCCAGATAGGACTGGGCGTCCTGTATCCTCATAACGACCTTTTCGCCGTAAACGGTCGGTATGATGGACACCCTCAGGTCTATAGGTCTCCTGTCTATCTTTATCCTTATCCTTCCGTCCTGTGGCAGTCTTTTTTCCGCAATGTCCAGATGTGCCATTATCTTGTACCTTGCCACAAGTGCGTCCTTAATGTTTGCAGGTAGTTTTTGAACGGTTTTCAGTATGCCGTCAATCCTGTACCTTACCCTAAGTTCCTTTTCAAAAGGTTCAAGGTGGATGTCAGACGCCCCCAGCCTTACCGCATTTACTATGAAAAGCCTTGAGGCCTTCACTATCGGTGCTTCTTCCGCTTCAGCCACCGCTTCCGAAACGTTTATCTCCTCTTCCTCTTGGTACTCCTCCTCAACCTCAGCATCAAGCCCTATGTTTTCCAGTATGTCGCTTGGATTTGCCATACTGCTGAAGTTGTCCAAAAGCTGTTTTATCTCCGAATAGGACGCAACCAGCACTTGGATGTTCTTAAAGCCTAAAAACTTAAGGTAGTGTATTATCTCCTTATCAATCGGATTGAAAGCGGCAATGGTAAGCGTTCCGGTATTTTTGTCGTAATAAACCGGGGCGAACTTTTTCTTTACCATGTAGTTATAGGTAATGTTTGACAGTATGGTCTCATCAACGTTTATCGGAGTATCTGGAGTATACGGCTTGAGCTTCAGGTAGTTAACGAAAAACTCCTTTACCTTGTTTTCGTCAGCTATGTAGTTTTCAACCAGATAGGTCAGTATGTCCGTAAAGCTTTTGTTTTGGATGTTCGGGTTGTTCCTTACCTTTTCCGCAGGAACTATCCCTTGGGAGACCATAAGACGTAAAAATGTAAGCTTCCTTCTGCTTTTGTAATCAACCTCACCCATCTTTAGACCTTGCTTTTAATTTTTTGACCGTATTCAGCTTATTATATAATATTAAGAAGTTTTGTTGTAGCAACCTATAAAAATTAGGGGACGGATACTTGGAAAAATTACAGAACATAAAAAGAATACTGATAGCCAACAGGGGCGAAATCGCCGTAAGGGCAATCAGGGCAATCAGGGAACTGGGCGGTGAATCAATAGCCGTTTACTCGGAAGCGGACAAAAACTCAATGCACGTAAAACTGGCGGACTATTCCATCTGTATCGGACAGGCACCTTCCGACAAAAGCTACCTGAACATACCCTCAATACTGTCTGCAATAGAAATATCTTACGCAGATGCGGTTTATCCCGGCTACGGCTTCCTTGCGGAAAATCCACATTTCGCTTCCATACTTGAAAGGTCAAACATAAAGTTTATAGGTCCAAAGGCTGAAACGATAAGGCTTACCGGAGACAAGGCTGAAGCAAGGAAAAAGGCACAGGAAGTAAACGTTCCCATAATACCGGGCAGTCCGCCTGTGGAGACGCTGAAGGAAGCCCTTGAAGTGGCTGACCGTATAGGCTACCCTGTCCTGCTTAAAGCCGCCGCAGGTGGCGGTGGTCGTGGAATGAGAGTAGTCCATACGCCACAGGAACTTACCAGAATGCTACCGGTTGCACAGAGGGAGGCTGAAGCAAACTTCGGAGACAGTAGAGTTTACATAGAAAAATACATAATAGACCCTAAACACATAGAAATACAAATTCTGGCTGACGAGCACGGGAACGTGGTTTACATCGGCGATAGGGAGTGTTCAATACAGCGGAGGCACCAGAAACTCCTTGAGGAAGCTCCCTCACCCTTTATAACCGAACAGGTAAGGAAAAAGATGGGAGAGGCGGCTGTAAGGTTCGCAAAACACGTCGGCTTTACGGGGGCAGGGACGGTAGAGTTTATCGTGGATAGGGATATGAACTTTTATTTCATAGAGATGAACGGTAGAATACAGGTTGAACATCCCGTATCCGAGATGGTGTCAGGTATAGACCTTGTGGCTTGGCAGATGCTTATTGCAGACGGCAAGAAACTCGGCTTCAGGCAGGAAGATATAAAAAACACCGGACATGCGATAGAGTTCAGGATAAATGCGGAAGACCCTGAAACCTTTACGCCAAATCCGGGGGAGATAAAGGAGCTTTACCTTCCCGGCGGTTTTGGTGTAAGAGTTGACACCCATATTTACAAGGGATATACCGTTCCGCCTTACTACGACTCACTTATAGGGAAGCTGATAGTTTACGGCAAAAACAGGGAAGAGGCTGTAGTAAGGGGAAAAAGGGCTTTAACCGAGCTGATCGTTGAAGGTATAAAAACCACGAAGGACTTCCACCTGAAACTCCTTGACGACCCGGATTTTCTATCGGGCAAATACACAACATCACTGGTGGACACTAAATATTTAGGAACGGAAGAATGATAAAAATACTGACAGTCGGCACTTTATCTGAAAATACAATCCTCGTTATTGACGAAAACAGTAAAGAGGTTGCTGTGGTTGACCCGGGGGCTGAAGGTGAAAAGATACTGGAAAGGCTGGAAGGTTTAAAGCCGGTTTACATACTTGCCACACACGGACATCTTGACCACACGGGACAGGTTGGCTTTCTGAAAAAGCATTTTCCGGACGTGCCTTTTTTGATGAACGAAAAGGACCTTTTCCTGCTGAACAACGACATATTTCCCGGTTTTGGACAGCTGATAGGGGCATACCCCTGCCCTGAGCCGGATGGTTTTCTGAAAGAAGGAGACACGGTAAACTTCGGCGGTTTTCAACTGCAGGTTCTTGAAACCCCCGGACACACGCCGGGAAGTGTTTGCCTTTACGACAGGGAAAAGGGCTTTGTAATAACGGGGGATACATTGTTTAAAGGGAGCATAGGAAGGACAGACCTGCCGGGGGGAAACCCTGTGGAAATGGAAAGATCACTGGCAAGGCTGGTCTCCCTCCCTGACGAAACGGACGTGATACCGGGACACGGCGAGCCCACAACAATAGGCTTTGAGAAAAAAACCAACCCGTATATAACAGGAAAGTATAGGGCTGATCTATGGTAAGGATAGGAACACACGTATCCTCTTCAAAATCAATAGATTTGGTCTTTGACAGGGCGGTTCAGGTCGGGGCAGATACGGTACAGTTTTTCCTGTCCTCACCCCGTTCTTGGGCTTGGAAGGAAAGGTCTGCAGAGGAAAAAAGGCTTTTCGTAGAAAAAAGGAAAAAAACCGGCATATACCCTGTTGTTGCCCATTCATCTTACCTGTTCAATCTGGCATCGGGAGACGAAAAACTGCGGAAAAAATCCGTAGAAGGTGTTGTAAGGGAGCTGAAGCTGTGTGAGGAGCTTGGGATAGATTATTACGTGATACACCCGGGAAAGGCTAAAGGGCTTGACGAAAAACTGGCTTTAAAAAACATAATAAAAAGCGTTGAACAGATACTTTCACAGGTGGAGCTGAAAAAAACAACCTTCCTTTACGAAACACTTGCAGG
>JAADDT010000001.1 GCA_013153765.1 Aquificota bacterium | reverse complement strand
GCAAAATCGGTTCCCATCTTCTCCTCCTTTCTCATATTTTTATATAAATATCAGCAATAACGAAAACCATGTAAAGTATGCTTACGTATCCGTTTACGGTAAAGAAAGCCACGTTTATCTTTGAAAGGTCGTTTTCCTTTATTAGGGAATGCTCGTAAATCAGGAAGCCTGCAAGCACCAGCAGACCTGCATAATAAATTATTCCCATTTCCGCATAAATACCTGTAAGCACCAAAAAAATCAGGGTAAGGAAGTGGAAAAACCTTGCAAACAGTATGGCTTTTTTCACGCCGAAGCGGGCAGGTATGGAATGTACGCCTACCTTCCTGTCAAACTCTATGTCCTGAAGGGCATAAAAAATATCAAAACCTGCCACCCAGAAAGCCATTCCAAGACCTAAAAAAACGGCAGAAAGCTCAACAGTCCCTTTTAAAGCCACCGAGACGGCAATAGGTATAATAAAATAGACCGCCCCTAAAATAAGGTGAACAAAGTCAGTAAACCGTTTACCTAAAGGATATATGACGAGCAGGAAAAGGGCTACAGGAGAGAGGTAAAAAGCCAGTTTGTTCAGCTGGTATGCGGCAAAAACCATAACTGCAGAGGACAGAACGGCAAGTGCCAGCATCTCCCCAGTTCTTACCAGTCCTTTTACAGAGACCCAGTTCTGACTGCGTGGATTTAGCCTGTCAAATGGCAGGTCAAAAAACCTGTTGAAGGACATGCCGGCAGTCCTTCCTGCAATCACCGCCACCAGTATCCATACCACTTTGTCCAGCGGTGGCAGTCCCTTTTCCACGATAAACACGGAAGCAAGGACGAAAGGGACTGCAAAAATCGTGTGCTCAAACTTTACAAGCTCCGCATAAAGCTTAATCCTCTGTATCAAAAAACTCCTTCCTCCCTATAAGCTCTTTAAGGCTGTCAACCGTAAGGTCTATAAAATCCTTACCTCCCCCGTCCTTACGGGAATACTTGCCTGTTGTGGTAAAAACCGTTTTCAGACCTAACGATTTATAACCTTTCAGGTCAACAAAAATGTCGTCGCTGATCATAACCACCTGCGAAGGGTCTTCCACCCCGAGCATACGGAATGCAAGACTGTTGTATTCCTTTCCCATTTTACCAAAATGCTTAAAATCCTGATTACACTGGCAGGCTGTAGAAAACATCTGGGCTACAGCCCCCACGCCGGGAAAGACCATACCGTCGTCGTCCTTTGATATGAGGTTTTTGTTCAGGGCGTATAGCTTTGAGTTATACACCTTCAGTGAGGTTGTTGCGGTTTTCATTTTATTAAAATCTATCTCCTTGTCCATGCCGACCAGTACAGCATCAACTTCCGGACTTTCCTTTACCTGAAAGCCCTTTTCCTCCATGTAAGACTTAAGGTTTTTAGAGCCTATTATGTAAAGGGATTTTATACCTTCTTCCTTAAGCACCTGCGGGGCAACAACAAGGGGAGTGATTATCCTATCCCTATTGATTTTAAAGCCGTTTTCATTTAGTTTTTGTATTATCCACTCTGGAGGAAAACGGGAATTACTGGTAGCTATCAGGTAGGGAACTTTCCTTTTGTTGAGAAACTCAATAAACTCAACAGCCCCGTCTATAGGTGTGAAATTTTCGTCCTTCGTAAGAACACCGTCAAGGTCAATCAAAAAGGCTTTCATAAAAATATTATAATTTCTTTCACCGTATTTTCACAAGACGGAAATAGGATTAGTGTAATAAATAAAATTCTGGAGGAGTAGTTAATGAAACGGCATATTTACCTTTTACTTTTACTGGTTTTAACGTTCCAGATCAGCGGTGCAACCTCACTTATGCAACAGATTGAACAGGAAAGGATAAAACTGGTTGAGACAGTCTCCCCGGGAGTTGCCACCATATTTACCGTAAGGGAGGTAAAAATCACTAACCCGTTTGCAGGAAACCCTTTCGGCGAGTTTTTTGGACTGCCGGATGTACCTGAATTCAAAAAGAGGCAGGAAGGTCTCGGCTCAGGCTTTATAGTAAAGGTTGACGAGGAGAAGAAAAAGGTTTACCTGCTTACGAATAACCACGTGGTTGAAAACGCCCAGAACATAAAAATCCAGTTTAAAAACAACGTGGTGCTTGACGGGGAAATTGTTGGAACGGACAAACTGAGCGATATAGCCGTGATTGCAGTCCCGTTTAAAGAGGGAATAGAAGAATACGCAAGGAAACACGTCTTGAAGCTTGGGGACTCTGACAAGCTGAAGCCGGGAATGACCGTAATAGCAATAGGTAGTCCCCTTGGTCTTACAGGCACCGTTACGATGGGAATAATCTCAGCCCTTGATAGGGAAATGCCGGGACATCCGGGAGAAGGCTTTATCCAGACCGATGCGGCGATAAACCCGGGAAACTCTGGAGGACCTCTTATAAACCTGAAAGGTGAGGTGGTAGGTATTAACACGGCTATCATAATGGGGGCACAGGGACTTGGATTTGCCGTTCCTGTAAATCAGGCAAAATGGGTAATGGAGCAGATACTAAAGTACGGCAAAGTAAAACGCAGTAAAATTGGCGTTATTATACAGCCACTTACTCCCGAGCTTGCAAAACATTTTGGCGTGAAAGAGGGCGTTCTGGTTGCACAAGTTATGAAGGGAGGTCCTGCGGATAAGGCAGGCATCAAATCAGGTGATATAATAGTTGCGGTAAACGACAAGCCAGTATCAAAAGTATCCCAGCTACAAAAGTACGTTATGAGAAACCCTCCCGGCACCAAGATAAAGATCACCGTTATCAGGGACGGTAAGAGGAAGGACATTTACGTGACCACCACATCCTGGGACGACGAACAGGTAAGCCAGACCAATATGGAGGAGATGGAAGCCAAATACGGTCTGATAGTGAAGGATATTACTCCCGAGCTGGTTGAAAGGTACAGAATTCCGAAAGTACCTTACGGCGTTTTCGTTTTAGGCGTTAAGTACGGCTCTGTAGCCGATGAAGCCGGTATCAGAAGCGGAGACGTGATACTTACGGTAAACAAAAAGCCGGTAAAATCAGCCGAAGAGTTCTGGAAAGAGATTAAAAAGGCGGAAAAAGAAGGGGCTGACACCGTCCTCCTGTTCATACAAAGGGGCAGTTCAAAAATATTCACCGTTATGCCTATCGTAAAATCTGACAAGAAAAAGTAATCCACCGTCCCCCGTAAGGGGGACTTTTCATTTATAATATCTGTATGGTTGGTCTGTACGGAGGAAGCTTTGACCCTGTCCATATAGGACATCTGCGTATCGCCGAGGATATTAGGGAGTATTACGGTCTTGATAAAATAACCTTTATTCCCGCATACCACTCACCGCTAAAGCCCAAAAGTAAAGCACCACCACAGGACAGACTTAAGATGTTGGAGCTTTCAATAAGGGATAATCCTTACTTTTCCGTTGACAGCTTTGAGATTGATAGGCAGGAAAAGTCTTACACAATAGACACGTTCAGGTATTTCAAAAGCAAGGGAGTATTTCCCCTGTTTATCGTCGGGACGGACGCGTTTTTAACGCTACACAGATGGAAAGAACCGCAGGAGCTCGTTTCCTCCGGCAGTTTTATAGTGGTAGGAAGGGGAGGGGACAGCCTTGAAAAGGTAAAAAAATATGTGGAAGAACACTTTCCCCAGATGGAAGTTACCACCTCAAACGTGGTTGAAAAGGAGGCGGGAAAGGTTTATTTTTTTGATGGTAGAAGACTGGACGTGTCGTCCACCGAAATAAGAAAACGGGTTAGGGAGGGAAAATCCATAAAATACCTTGTACTTCCTGAAGTGGAGAAATATATTG
>JAADDT010000046.1 GCA_013153765.1 Aquificota bacterium | reverse complement strand
TCACCGTGTCCGTGATAACAGCCGTCAAACTTTATTATTTTCTTCCTTCCCGTGTATCCCCTTGCAAGCCTGATGGCTGACATTGTGGCTTCCGTACCTGAGTTGACGAACCTGACCATCTCAACGGACGGGACAGCGTCAACAACAGCCTTTGCCATCTCTATCTCAAGCTCCGTAGGTGCTCCAAAACTGGTGCCGTAATTTGACACCTGTTTTATTGCGTTTATTATCTGGTCGTGTGCGTGTCCCAGTATTAACGGTCCCCAAGAAAGGACGTAGTCAATAAACTCGTTGCCGTCAACGTCCCATACACGGCTACCCTTTCCCCTTTCTATGAACAACGGCTCCATACCTATGGACTTGAAAGCCCTTACAGGCGAGTTTACCCCACCTACCAGATATTTCTGTGCTTCCTTGAACAGCTGTTTAGACCTTTCCGTCTTCATTTGACGCCTCTCTGTGTATTTTTTTGAATAATTATACCAGAGACAAAACGGTAATAACTTGAAATGTGGAAAATTAAACTTTATATTAATATTTGAATAAAAAACAGAACAAAGGGGAGAGCGCCATGTATATCTCTGAAACCAACGTCTCACAAATGCTTAAAGACCTTAACGCCTATGCTATGTTTATCCACGACCTTTACGGGAACGAGGTAATATCCTTTTTCCACCCTGAAAGGCTTGAAAGAACAACTTCCGCAGGTCTTGGCGTAATACTGTCGCTGGCTGAGGAGCTGGCAAAAAAGCTTGGACTGGGAGAACACCAGTACACGGTGCTTAAGTGTAGCGACGGCAACCTTTTCATCACCTCCATAGGAGACAAACTCCTTTCCCTGTTTTCCAAAGAAAACATAGACCCGGACAAGTTTTTTGAAAAGGTTGTTGAGCAGGTGGCGGTTTAGTAGATATTTTCCGGTTCACCTTCCGGTCTGGTTTTCCACCTCTTGTGTACCCAGAAATACTGGTCTGGATGTTCCCTTACCGCTTCCTCAATCTTCTTTGTGTAGTTCTGTACCAGCTGTATTACCATATCGTCGTAGCTTCCCTTTTCCGGCTGTGGAACTTCCCTGACGACAGCCCTGTAAGTTTTCGTTTCGTAGTGGTAGTACTGGTATCCAAAAAGGACAGGCACGCCGTATTTAAGGGACAGTTTTGCCGGAAAGGAAACGGTGGAAGCCTTGTGTCCAAAAAAGTCAACAAACACGCCCCTATGCCTTAAGGCGTTCTGGTCTGCAAGGAAAACGATGGTTTTGCCGTTTTTCAAGGCTTTAACAAAGTCCTTAAGCGGCTGGTCGTGGAATATTATTTTTGCCCCTGCACTTTCCCTGATTTGTGTTATCAGCCGGTTAAGTTTTTTGTTTTTCATTCTATAGGCAAGCGTGTAAACCTGTCCCACTTCCCGTGAAAGACCTGCTCCCCCTATCTCCCAGTTTCCGATGTGTGCCGTTATCAGTATTTTACCCCCTTCCCTGTGGAGCAGTTCCCTACCTTCCTCAAACCGGAATATCTCGTCTATGTAGCCTGTTTTTACGTAGTCCGGTATTTTGGGAAACTCGGTAAGCGTCCTTCCTATGTTCTGGAGGGATAGCTTGCCTATCTTTTTTTTCCATTCCGTATCCGTGAAAGGGAAAGCCATCTCAAGGTTTGTAAGTATGACCTCCCTCCTGTATCCCCCGTGCCAAAATAGAGAGCCGAGACCCTCACCAAGCTTGAGGGAAGCATCTCTGGGAAGGAGTTTCAGTGCAGAAAAAAGCGTTTTTGCAAGGATATAGGACATTAAACCTCCCCTAATTTTTTCAGCATTTGGACTGCCTTTTTCAGTATTTTCCTGTCCGTCTCGTAAGTAAGGAGTTTTTCCGCCTCACTTAAGGGAACAAACTTAGCCTCGTCTATCTCCTCCTTCTGTGGCGTTATTTCACCACCTTTATACCTCATCAGGTAGTAATAGACGAACTTGTGTATCCTGTCCAGCCCCAGACTGTACCAGTAATCAACCTCCCCTATGTAGTCAACGATTTCCGCATCAACGCCGGTCTCCTCCTTAACCTCCCTTAAAGCGGCACTGTCTTTAGGCTCACCCTTTTCCACGTTTCCCTTCGGGAAAGACCACCTGTTTTTCACCCTTATTAGAAGCAGGTCAACATCTCCATCTTCCCTTTTCCTGTAAACAACTCCACCTGCGGAGAACTCCCATTTTGTATTCATAAAATCACCCCATATAAAGTACTATAAAGAAGGTTATTATAATTGAACCGATGATGTTCATAAAGAAACCTACCCTGACCATTTTCCCAAGTGGAATGTGCCTGCTTCCGTATATGATTGCGTTTGGGGGCGTTGCCACAGGCAACATAAACGCAAAACTTGCGGCTATAATTATTCCGAAAACGGGATAAAACAGGTCAACACCCATCTCCTTCAAAATACCAATCAGTATCGGTGCAAAAGTTATTACGGTGGCGGTGTTTGAGCTTATTTCCGTAAGGAATATCATTGATAAAACCAGAACGAAAATAAACAGAACGACCATGTCCGGAGATATTAAGCCTGCCACGTTTTTACCTATGTAAGCGGCAAGACCTGTTTTTATTATCAGCTTTCCCAGTGCTATACCTCCCCCGAACAGGAGTATTGTGTCCCAGTCAAGCTCCTTCAGGTCTTTAGCCGTAAGCGTGCCTTCCCCTTTCCTTGCAGGAAGAAGGAAAAGCAAAACAGCCGCTATCAATGCCACAACAGCTTCCGGTATGTGGGCTTTCAATACCTGATAAAGCTCCTTATTCCCCAGTATGTTTGCCAGACCGGGAAGTATCCACAGGAAGGCGGCAAGGCTGAAGACAAAAACTGTGTTCTTTTCCCCCAGAGAGACCTTCGGCAGGCTTTTTTTCTCCTGTTTTATCAGCTCTTTTATCTTCTTCCTGTCAAAGGAAAAGTTCCTTATGTGGAACCTGATGTAAAGCAGAAGTGCTACATAGGAGGTGATGGTAATGGGAGCGGCAAGCAAAAACCACCTGAGGAAGTCCACATCGTACCCTTCTTCCTTCAAAAAGCCTGCCCCTATCAGGTTAGTAGGCGTTCCTATCAGCGTGGTAGCTCCACCTATTGATGCGGAGTAAGCCACCGCAAGTAGCGTGAAAAGGGCAAACTTTCCCGTGTCCTTTACGTTTTTACGCTTGAACATCTGTATTATTCCCAGAACCAGTGGCAGGAGCATTGCGGTGGTGGCGGTGTTGCTTACCCACATTGACAGGACGAAGGATATTAGGGAAAAGCCGGCAATTAGCCGTATCGGGCTTTTCAGGAAAAAGTCAAGTGAAAGCAGGTTAAGGGCAAACCGCCTGTCAAGTCCGTGCTTTGTCATAGCTTGGGCAATAAGGAAACTGCCTATAAACAGGAGTATTACAGGATGTCCAAGGCTTAAGAAAGCCTCCTTAACGTTCACCACACCTAAAACGACCGCAATCGTCACGCCGAGCAGTGCGGTCATTGAAAGGGGAATTACCTCCGTCAGCCAGAAAACGAGGCAAAAACCCATTATTGCAAATACTATATGGGCTTCACGGGACAAATCCATCGGAGTAAGGTATATTACGGCGGAGACGAGAGGAGCTAAAAAAAGACCTATCTCCCTTTTGTAGTGTCCCAGCCGTGATAAACTCATTTTTCTTCGTCTTCAACCCTGATAAGGACTGTCCTTTTTACGGTGATGTTTTCCCTTTCTATCTCCCGTATGGCTTTCTGTATGTTGTTTTCTGAAGCGGTATGTGTAAGTATTACCAGCGGAACTATTTTTTCGTCCCTCCTTTCAGTGAAGGACAGAACTTTCTCCTTCTGGATTACTGCGGCAATGCTTATGTTGTATTTGGCAAAAACGGTGGCTACCTTTGCAAGCACCCCCGTAATGTCCGGAACGGTAAAGCGGAGGTAATATCTGGTATAAAAGTCGTCAGCCTTCGTAAGGGATAAATCCCTGTGTTGCCAGTTCATAGATGTTATCTCTATCTCCCTGCCTAACCCTAAAGCTATGCTCTTACCTATGTCCACGATGTCGCTTACAACAGCACTGGCGGTAGGCAGGCTACCTGCACCCTTACCGTAAAACATCGTCTCACCTACGTAATCCCCTTCCACCATAACGGCGTTGTAAACCCCGTCAACCTTTGAAAGGGGATGGTCAGAAGGCAGAAAAGTGGGATGCACCCTTACCTCAACCTCACCGTTGTGGCTTTTTGCAATTGCAAGTAGCTTCAGCGTGTAGCCCAATTCCCTGCCTAAATCTATGTCCAGACTGTCTATGTTTTCTATCCCTTCCACGTAAACACCTTCAAAATCAACAAAACCGCCGAAGGAAAGGGAAGACAGTATGGCTATCTTGTGGGCGGCGTCAGTCCCGTTAATGTCCAGCGTAGGGTCGGCTTCCGCATATCCGAGCTTCTGTGCCTCCTGTAAAACCTCCTGAAAACTCCGTCCCTCTTTCAGCATCTTCGTCAGTATGTAATTGGTAGTCCCGTTCAGAATGCCGTAAACCTTCAGTATCTCGTTTGCCACCAGACCTTCCCTTAACGCTCTTATTATGGGAATACCGCCGGCTACCGCCCCCTCAAAACCTACCCTTATTCCCTTTTCCTCCGCAAGGGAAAAAACCTCCTTACCCTTTTCCGCAAGGAGTGCCTTGTTTGCGGTAATAAAGTGCTTTCCCCTTAACGCCGCTTCCCTGAAAAGCTTTAAGGGAAAATCAATACCCCCCGTCAGCTCCACTATTATGTTTATACTGCCGTCCTCCAGTACCTCTTCAAGGGAGTTAGCTTTCTTTTCCTCCGGCAGGGAATAATCAAAATCCCTGTTCCAGTTCCTCGTATATACCTTTTTCAGGTTTATTTCTATTCCGCTTTTTTTCTTCAGCAGTTCCTTCTTTTCTTCCAAAATACGGGCTACACCGTTGCCTACAACACCGTACCCGACAACAGCCACGTTAACAGCTTCCAATAACAGCCTCCTTATTCGGATTTTGTAAGGAAAATCTGGGCTATGGACATACCGGCAAAAAGCCTTACAGGATACTCGTTAGCGTTGTATATGCAGAAGGTTATGTTCCCCTCAAAGCCGTGCTCAAGCCAGCCGGTATTGACCAGCTCAAGTCCCATTCTGGCAAGCCTGAACTTTGGCTGTAGAAAGGGAGCTATGTTTTCCGGAAGGTTGATGTACTCAAGGGCATCTACCACGAAAAACCTTTTCGGCTCTACCACTATACCCCTGTCCGATATGTAGTCCTTTTCCATTATGTTCAGGTAAGGATTTTTCGGATCAAGTATTTGGAGTTCCGGCTCCAGCTCCCTCGGATACCTGTAAAACCTGTCAGAAGTCCGCAGGTCTATTGAGGAAGGCTGGAGCTGTAATTCCTCGTCAAACGGTTCTATCTCAATAGACCCGATTTTCAGCAGTTCTTTAATCTGTTTACTGTTTAAAAGCATCTTATCCCCTTACTTTTTCGCCAGCCTTAACACTTCCTTAACCAGCTTTTCTATTCCTTCAGCCACGTCCTTTATGGTTTTACCCTCCATATAGGCTGGAGTTGATACTATCTTATTTTCCTCGTCAACAAGGGCTTCCGATACAGGACATACCAGATGTTGCTGTCCCATAGCCTCTATAGCCTTTGCCACATCCTCATCACTGCCGATAGTAAGCTTTGCCTTAGCCTCCCTTAAAGCCGCCGCAACTATCACGGGAGATATGCAGACAGCACCTATAGGCTTTCCTTTCTGGAACATCTCAACAAGCAACCTTTTTACTTCCGGTATAACGTCCGCATCAGCACCCTTTTCAAGGAAGTTTGAGAAGTTTTTAGCCACGCCGTATCCACCGGGCATAATAAGGGCATCTATGTCATCGGCGGAAACCTCGTTTATGTCCTTTATGTTCCCCCTTGCTATCCTTGCCGCCTCAACAAGCACGTTTCTCGTCTCGTCCATCTTTTCCCCGTTCAGGTGGTTTATTACCTCCTTCTGGGGAATGTTTGGAGCCATACACACAATCTCAACCCCTTCCTTATCAAGGAAGTAAAGCGTAAGTGTTGCCTCGTGTATTTCCGCACCGTCAAAAACACCGCACCCTGCAAGTAAAACGCCTACCTTCATAACGCCACCCCCTTTTGTGAAATTTAGTCCAATTTATTGTAAACTAATTTATTGAAAGATTTAATAGGAGGCAAGGAATGTATCAGCTTGAGGTGGTTACACCAAACGGCATAATTTTTCAGGGAGAGGTTGAGCAAACGGTAATAAACACTTCTGACGGTGAGATAGGAATACTGGAAAACCACATGCTACTCCTTACAAACGTCGTTCCCGGAAAACTCCGTATAGAAAGACCTGAAGAAGAGCCTATAGAACTTGCCACCACATACGGAACAATTGACGTTAGAGGAGACAGAGTTATCGTCCTTGCGGAAGAAGTCTTTGAAATAGCCGAAATAAACGTTGAAAGGGAAAAGAAAATACTTGAAGAGGCAAGGGCAAAACTGGAACATAAAGAAACCCTGTCGCTGGAAGAGATAGAGTACTACGAAAGGTTGAGGGAAAGGGCGGAAATACTCCTTGAGCTTGCAGGCGTAAAAATAAGGTAAATGGAAATAAAACCGAAGGAAAACGAGAGTATAGACCGCTTCATACGGGGAAAACTACAGGTAATCCAGAGCAGGAACGGATACAGGTTTAACGTTGACAGCGTTTTCCTTGCGGACTTCGTAAAACTGCCGGACAGACCTGCCTCACTGATAGACCTTGGGACGGGAAACGGCATAATCCTCTTACTGCTTTCACTGAAATATAAAAACCTTAAGCTTTACGGTGTTGAGCTACAGGAAAGCCTGTTTTCGCAGGCGTGGAGAAACTTACAGCTTAACAAGGTAAAGGGACAGGTCTTTAAAGGAGACATCAGGGAGATAAAAAGGATTTTCCGTCCCGAAACCTTTGATTACGTTGTTTTCAACCCTCCATACCACCCTCCGCCGGAAGGGATAAAAACGGACGAAAAGGCTTTGGGAAGGTACGAAATAGAGGGAAGCCTTAAGGATTTCGTAAAAGCCGCCTCTTACCTGCTTAAGCCTAAAGGGAGACTGTTTTTTGTATATCCTGCCACAAGGCTTTCACAGGCAGTTAACCTGCTGACGGAAAAAAACCTCCAGCCGAAAAGGTACAGGTTCGTCCACCCGACGCTTGGAGAAAAGGCTACACACTTCCTCCTTGAGGCGGTAAAGGGAGGTAAAGCTGGCGGTGAGACGGTTGAAAAACCGCTGGTTGTTTATGACAATCCCGATAAAAAGAAGTACACGGAAGAGGTAGAATTTATCCTTGAAAAATTCCACGAAGGAGAAAAAGATGGATAAAAAATCTATGGACTTCCTTGCAAAGGTGTCCCTCATAGAGGGAATATCCCTGATAGTGCTGGTTTTCGTCGCAATGCCGCTAAAATACATCTGGGGATACAAAATAGCAACGATGGTGTTCGGTTCAATACACGGCTTTCTGTGGCTTTTGTTCCTTTACGCACTGTACGACGCAAGGAAGAAAAACAACCTTGACAACAGGTTCGTCATAAAAATGCTGATTTACTCCGTAATACCGTTTGGTTTTATCCCGATGGAAAAAATGATCAAACAATTTAATGGTAAAATAGAAAAAAAAGAAGGGGAGTTTGTCAATGCCTAAACTGGTGCTTGTAAGACACGGACAGTCCGTATGGAACTTACAAAACAGGTTTACAGGCTGGATAGACGTGCCACTTACCGAAAAGGGAAAGGAGGAGGCTTACAAGGCTGGTGAACTGCTGAAGGACATCAGGTTTTCCGTAGCCTATACCTCCGAGCTTTCAAGGGCACAGGAAACCTTAAGGATAATACTTGAGACAGTAGGACTGCTTATTCCGGTAATAAAGGACAAAGCTTTAAACGAAAGGCATTACGGTGCTTTACAGGGACTAAACAAGGACAGGGCAAGGGAAAAATGGGGAGCGGAAATCGTCCACCTGTGGAGAAGGAGCTACGACATACCTCCCCCTGAAGGCGAATCCCTGAAGGATACGGCAAACAGGACAATACCATTCCTTGAAAGGGCAATAATGGGAGACATACTGGACGGCAGGGACGTTCTGGTGGTGGCACACGGAAACTCCTTAAGGTCAATAATAATGTATCTGGAAAACCTATCACCTGAAGAGATAGTGAAGGTTGAAATACCTACAGGGACGCCGATAGTTTACAATCTGGACGAAAAAGGCAAGGTTTTGGAAAAAGAGATAAGGGAACTGGGGGAATAAGATGGGATACCTTGTTGCCGGCAACTGGAAGATGAACAAAACCGTCGGAGAAACGCTTGAGTATCTGGAGCTTTTCCTTCCGGCTGTGAAGGACCTTACTAAAGTTGAAATAATGATAGCACCGCCGTTTACAGCCCTTTCTTCAGCATCAATAAAGCTTGATGCGGCAAGGAGGGAAGGTGAATACAACGTGAAATTAGGTGCACAAAACATGTATTACGAGGAAAAGGGAGCATTCACAGGAGAAATATCACCCCTGATGCTTACCGAACTGGAAGTGGAATACGTAATACTTGGACATTCTGAAAGGAGACACATATTTGGAGAAAGGGACAGCCTTATAAACAAAAAGGTAATATCAGCCGTTGAACACGGCATAAGACCGATACTCTGCGTGGGAGAAACGATAGAGGAAAGGGAGCAGGGCAGAACACTTTCAGTGGTGGAAAGGCAGATAAGAAACGGACTTGCCGGCGTTGAGAGGGACCTGGTTTACATAGACATAGCGTACGAGCCTGTATGGGCAATAGGAACTGGCGTTAACGCAACGCCGGAGCAGGCACAGGAAGTCCACAGGTTTATCAGGTCTTTAATCAACGAAATATCAAAGGGAAACGACCACAAAACGAGGATACTCTACGGCGGGAGCGTGAACGAAAAAAACGCAAGGGAGCTTATAAGGGAGCCTAACGTAGACGGCTTTCTGGTCGGGACTGCAAGTCTTGACCCTGAAAGGTTTTACAAGGTAATAACCGAAGTGCTGGAGGTATAAAATGGACTTACTCTTTACAATACTTACGATACTGCTTGTTATAGATGCGGTCTTACTTATAATAGTTGTTCTTATGCAGAAAACAAAAGGTGCGGAAATTGGAGCCATATTCGGTTCTGGAGCGGCGGCGGCAGTATTGGGAGCTGGAGCTTCAAACATACTTACCAAAATAACTTACTGGCTTGGGGGAATTTTCCTTTTCCTCGTATTTGCAATGTCTTACATACACCACAAATCCCTCAAAAGCACCTCCGTTATTTCGGACATACCGGAGGCAAAACAGACAGAAAAAGTAAAGGAGTAAGCGTTGAGAAAGGCACTTTTCCTCCTTACGGCTATTGGACTGGTCTTTTCCGCATACGGCGAAAGTCTGGAAGAAAGGATAAACAGGCTTGAAGAAAAGGTAAAACAGCTTGAAAAAAGGATAGAAAGGCTTGAAGGTAAAGGGATAACTGCCGGCGAAACAGTCCAGATGGAGGACAGTCTGCCCGTATCCTCACCTGAGGAGCTGGTAAGCGTCAAACTCCTTTCAAAAAAGTTCAAACCTATGAGGCTTAAAGAAAGTCTGTGGCAGAAATCGGACCTGATAGTGGTAAAGGTAGCCCTGAAAAACAAAACGGGAAAGAAGGTGAAAAACATTACCGGAAAGCTGGTAATATACGACGATAACGGAGAGAAGCTTGCGGAAAAAACCGTACACGTGAACAAGGCTTTAAACCTGTTCAGCGGGACGGTTATACAGCCTTCAGAAGAAGTTAAGGTAAGTGTTGAGATAGAGTACGACGGGAAAGACGGTAAGCTGAAGAAACTTAAAGAACTGCCACCGGAAAGGCTTAAGGTAAAGTTTTATCCGGTAAAAATACAGTTTGCAGACGGCACCGAAAAAAGGATAATCTACAGGGAGAACTAAATGGAAAACAGCCACGTATTCCTCTCTGTAGTACATTATCCCGCTTTAAACAAGGACAAGAAGTGGATAGTAACCTCGTTTACCACACTTGACCTGCACGACATAGCCAGACCTTCACGGACTTACGAGCTTGGAGGATACTACATAGTCCAGCCCCTTGAGGCACAGCAGTTCGTCATATCGGAGCAGATAAAGTACTGGACGGAAGGTTTTGGAGCAAGGTTTAACCCCCGCAGGTCTGAAGCTGTAAAACTGGTAAAACTCGTATCCTCCATAACGGAGGCTGTTGAAAAAATAGAAAAGGAAACGGGAAAAAAGCCCAAGCTAATAGGCACCTCCGCAAAAAAGTATCCACAGACAGTTTCCTATAAAGAACTTTCGGACAAGATACGAAAAAAAGATGACGTGTTCCTGATACTGCTGGGAACAGGCTGGGGAATGCCGGAGGAACTGGTAAACAGCTGTGATTACGTCCTTGAACCCATAATGGGAGCAGGGGACTACAACCACCTTTCGGTAAGGAACGCGGCGGCAATAATACTTGACAGACTATTTTCTCCAAACAGGTAGGTAGATGCTGTACCACTTATTATACGAATATTTAGATATAAACCTTTTTAAATACATCACCTTCAGGGGATTTTATGCCCTGATAACCTCCTTTCTAATATCCCTCGTTCTGGGACCTTACATAATATCCCGCCTTAAAATATTCCAGAACAAGGAAGGTGGATACATAAGGGAGTACACGCCTAACGGACACGAAGGTAAAAAACACATACCCACAATGGGAGGGATACTGATAGTCCTTGCAGTCCTCATATCAACACTGCTGTGGTGTCGCCTTGACAACTTTTACGTCTGGATAGTGGTTTTTGCAATGGTGTCCTTTGCCGTTTTAGGCGGCTGGGACGACTACAAAAAGATAAAAACGAAAAAAGGCATATCCTCAAAGACCAAGTTCACAATCCAGCTAATACTTGCTTCAATCATAGCTTTGGCGTTGTATATGTATCCGGACTTTAACTCAACCCTTTACTTCCCGTTCCTGAAAAACGTCCAGATAGACCTTGGAGCCTTTTACCTGTTGTTTATGGTGTTCGTTATAGTGGGAACTTCAAACGCGGTCAACCTTACGGACGGTCTGGACGGTCTGGCTATAGGACCTTCCCTGATAGCCATAGCTTCCTTTGCCTTTTTCACGTACGTTGCCGGACACCACAAGCTTGCAACTTACCTGCACCTGCCTTACATAGCAGGTAGCGGAGAGCTTACGGTTTTTATGATGGCGTTTTTGGGAGCAGGTCTGGGATTTCTGTGGTTCAACTCCTTTCCTGCGGAAGTGTTTATGGGAGACGCAGGCTCACTGTCCATCGGAGCAGTTTTAGGAACGGTGGCGATCATAACGAAGCAGGAGATAGTCCTTGCAATAGTGGGAGGCATCTTCGTTGTGGAAACCCTCTCCGTCATACTTCAGGTGGCTTACTACAAGGCAACGGGAAAAAGGCTTTTCCTGATGGCACCTATACACCACCACTTTGAAAAACTGGGAATGGAAGAGCCTAAAATCGTGACGAGAGTGTGGATAATATCCATACTCCTTGCAATAATAGCCCTTTCCACACTGAAAATCCGTTAGCCCTTTACGTTCACAAGAGGCTTAACCACGTCAACCACCTTTATAACGACCCCTTCCTGAGCCTTTATAACCCTGTTAATGTCCTTATAAACGAAAGGTGCTTCGTCTATAGTTTTTTCACTTACCCTTGCCACAACACCTGCCTTCTCCATAGCCTCCCTGAACTCCTTCAGGCTTACCGTCTCCTTTGCCTTCCTCCTTGACATCACCCTTCCTGCCCCGTGTGAAGCGGAAGACAGGTATTCTTCGTTTCCCAGCCCTACCGTTATGTAAACCCCGTCCCTCATGTTAGCAGGTATTACCCCAAGTTGACCCTTCTCCGCAGGCGTAGCCCCTTTACGGTGTAGAACACCTTCCTCCGTCAAAACGGCGTGGTTGTGGTTTTCGTTTATCAGCGTCTTTTTGATTATCTTTTTCCCTTCCCTTTCCGTAAAACCAAGCACCTTAAGTATTATCTCCATCATCTTCAGCCTGTTATCCAGTGCGTAGTTCAGGCAGAAATCCATATCCTTCAGGTAAGCCTGACCCCAAAAACTGTCAACAGGTAAAAACCTGCCCTTTTTCATATAAAAGGAGGCTACAGTATGCCCTATGTTCCTTGAGCCTGAATGTATAGTTATGCAGAGGTTTCCCTCAAGGTTTTCACCTAACTCAATAAAGTGGTTTCCGCTACCTAAAGTTCCGAGGGAGTGGAAAAGCTTGTCGTTAACCTTCTTTTCAAGGGATTTATCCCCACTGGCAGACCTGAAAGGCGTGTAGTCAAGCGGTTTTTTCCGTATCTCCCTGCCTACAGGTATCTGCCTGTAAATCTCACCTACCACCCTTTCCCTGTCCTTCTTCGTTCTTAAAACCTCTTCCGCCTTTACTCCCGTATCAACGAAACACATTCCACAGCCTATATCGTAGCCTACGAAGGACGGTGATATGTGCCCGTCAACCAGAGCAACGCCACCGATACACAGGTCGTATCCGGCGTGGACGTCCGGCATTACAGCCAGCTTCTTCACAATATCAAGGGAAGCAACGTCCATTATTTGCTTTAACGCTTCAGCCTCTATCTCCTGAAGGTCTATAAGACTTTTTACCTTTTCCATCTTTCCTTTTCCGTGTTATTTTTTAAAAGCAAAAATATAACCAATCGGGAAAATCTGTTCAAGTGGTAAAAATCGGATTTATATGCACCGGCAACTCGGCAAGGAGCCAGATGGCGGAAGGGATAGCAAGGAAGGTGTTCAGGGAAAAGGGAATAGAGGGACAGGTCTATTCTGCCGGTTCAAAACCTGCCGAAAAAGTCCACCCACTTGCCCTGAAGGTACTGGACGAAATAGGCGTATCCCTGCAAAATCCACAGCCCAAACACATAAGCCAGATACCTTACGACGAGCTTGACATCGTGATCACCCTTTGCGGTGAAGCGGAAAAGGACTGTCCACCTGCTACGGGAAAAACCGTTTACCACTGGAGGCTAAAGGACCCTGCGGCGGCTACAGGGACGGAAGAGGAAAAAATCAAGGTTTTCCGTCAGGTAAGGGACAGGATACACAAAAAGGTTCTGGAGTTAGCCCAGTCCCTTAAAGATGCGTAAAGCCTTTTTTCTCCAATCTTTCACCGTCCAAGAAAACCCCACTGCCCCTTTCCACCTTCCCAATTGGATAGCAGTCTCCAAAGTGCTTCAGGTTCTCCCCTTTTACGGTAAACGCTATCTGGTAGTCCTCCCCGCCGTAAAGCAGGTAGTCGTAAACATCTTTCCCCTCCCTTCTGCAAAACTCGGCAAGCTCCTCGCTTACAGGCAGTTTATTCCTTGTGAGGGAAAGCTTCACACCGCTTGCCTCTGACAGGTGGTAAAGGTCAGCCACCAGACCGTCGCTTATGTCTATGGAGGAACCGGCGTATCGGGACAGCCTGTCAGAAAGGTCAAGCCTTGCCACAGGTCTTAAAAAGGCGTTTATCAGCTTTTTCTCAAACGGCAGATATTCCTTCTTTTCCATCAAAAGCAGTTCAAGTCCTGCCCTTGCCAGCCCGGTATGTCCCGAAAGGAGTAAAAACTCACCTGCCTCTGCGGAGGAGCGGGACACGAAACGGTCTGTCTTTCCCGTCAAAAACAGGTCAAGGACTATTTTATCCGAAGACGCGGTATTACCGCCTATCACGGACATTCCGTATTCTCTGGAGGCTTGGCTAATGCCCCTGTAAATCCCCTCCGCATACTCTACAGGTAAGTCCTGCGGAAATGCTACCGAGATAAAGCCCCATTTTGGCTTTCCACCGCAGGCAACAACATCACTGACGTTAACGCTTACCAGCTTCCACCCAAGGTCTTGGGAAGGAGTTAGCCTTCTGATAAAGTGCCTGTCCTCAACCTGTGCGTCCCCTGTAAACAGCAAAAGACCTTCCTTTGTTTTGACGCAGGAGCAGTCGTCCCCGAAGGCAACGACCACATCATCGTCCTCCACCTGAAGGTGTTTTACAAGCCTTCCAATAAGCCCAAACTCCCCTAAATCCTTAACACGCAAAGCATACCACCTGCCTTGAAGTATAAATTAAACCGTCCGTTAAAACAACCGCAGACTTCATTTAGCGGACTGTTTACTGTATGCTAAAATTATATGAACCTAAATTTCTTTCTGGAGGCGTAAATGGGAGTTAAAATCGGCATAAACCAGATAAAAAAGGATATGTTCATCGTCCACGACGGAGAGCCTTACAGAGTGATAGATTACGACCACGTTAAACCGGGAAAAGGTCAGGCTTTCGTCAGAGTAAAGGCAAAAAACATGAAGACAGGCAACGTGATAGAGATAACTTACAAGTCTTCAGACAGCATAGAGCTTGCGGATTTTGAGCAGAGGCAGATGGCTTACTCTTACTACGACGGAGACGCTTACTGGTTCATTGATGCAAACACGGGAGATATGATAGCCGTCCCTTCGGCGGTGCTTGGCGAGGACGCCCAGTTTCTACAGGAAGGTATGGAGGTTTTCATCTTCCTTGATAAGGGACAGCCTATAGGCGTTGAACTGCCAAAGTCCGCCGTTTATCAGGTTGTAGAAACTGAGCCGGGATTTAAAGGTGATACCGCCACTTCCACATTCAAGCCGGCAAAGATAGACACGGGAGCCACAGTTCAAGTTCCTTTATTCATCAACGAAGGAGATAAAATAAAAATAGACACCAGAACCGGCAAGTACATAGAGAGAGTTAACGAGTAAAAGGGGATTTGTTATGGATAAAAACCTTATATTTGAGATTATTGAAAAGATTAAAGGGACAAAAATAGAAGAGGTTGAGTTTGAAACGGAAAAGGGAAGGATAAAGATAAGGCAGTATATAGGTCCAAAAAAGGAAATAATAGCCTCCTCACCCCAGCCGGTAATAGAGGTTAAGGAAGAGATAAAAGCCCCTTCCCCTGTAGATGTTGAGGTTTCGGAAAAACAAAAGTACCACGTTATAAAATCACCGCTTGTAGGGACTTTCTACAGAGCACCTTCCCCGGGAGCACCGCCTTTCGTTGAGGAAGGAGACATGGTCTCAAAGGGACAGGTTTTATGCATAATAGAAGCCCTTAAGGTGATGAACGAAATAGAAAGCGACGTTAACGGCAGAGTGGTAAAAATACTGGTTGAAAACGGACAGCCTGTAGAATACGGACAGGAGCTTTTTTACATAGAACCTGTTTAAGGAGTTGTTAATGAAAGACCTGAGTAGAATTCTCATAACCGGAGGAGCCGGTTTTATCGGCTCTAACCTTACGCTTGAACTTCAGGAAAGGTATCCTGAAGCGAAAATAATGGTTTTGGACGACTTTTCCAGTTCAAACTTTAAAAACCTGAAAAAGTTCAAAGGTGAAGTGCTTGCCTGTGATGTTTCCACAGACGAACTGTTTTTCAAGGTTGACGACTTCCAGCCTGAAGTAATATTCCATCTGGCATCAATAACGGACACAACTATCACCGATCAGGAACTTATGATGCGTAAAAACGTTGACGGCTTTAAAAACATTCTGGAACTGGCTATGGAAAGTGAGGCTACAGTGGTTTACGCCTCCTCAGCCTCCGTTTACGGCAACGTGAGGGAGCAGGTGCCGTTAAGCGAAGACAGGGAGCCGTCTCCGGAAAACGTTTATGCATTTTCAAAGCGTATAATGGACAACATAGCCTTATCCTTTGCGGAAAAAACAGGTCTTAAGGTCGTAGGAGTAAGGTACTTCAACGTTTACGGTCCCGGAGAGGCACACAAGAAAAAGTACGCCAGCATGATCTACCAGCTTTACACCCAGATAAAGGAAGGCAGAAACCCCCGCCTGTTCAAGTATGGAGAGCAGAAAAGGGATTTTGTTTACGTGAAGGACGCCGTTGACGCCACAATACTTGCGGCAAACTCTCCCGTATCAACCATTTACAACGTCGGCTCAGGTGAAGCCCGCTCCTTCAACGAAGTGGTAAGCCTCCTCCAGCGTTATCTGGGAACGAACTACGAAACCATTTACTTTGACTGTCCATACGACTTCTATCAGGAATTTACGCAGGCAGACATGTCAAAGATAAAGAAAAATTTAGGCTTCGTCCCAAAATACAACCTTGAAAAAGGTATAAAAGAGTTCGTTGAGATAATGGAAGGGAAAATTCCCCATTACGTAGGTGGATAGATGAAAAAACTGAAGGTCAAAGTCCCTGCCACCACGGCAAACCTCGGTGCAGGTTTTGACACACTCGGTCTTGCCCTTTCCCTTTACAACCACTTTGAGGTTGAAGAACACGACGGCGTCGTGATAGAAACTTACCCGAAAGACCCTTTCCTTGAAAAACCGGAAAACAACCTGTTCGTTCAGGTCTTGAAATACGCCTGTGAAAAAAAGGGAAAAACCTTCCACGGTGCAAAGGTAAAACAGATAACTAACGTTCCTGTGGCAAGGGGACTGGGAAGCAGTGCCACCGCAATAGTGGCGGCTATACTGGTAAGCTCAGCGGTGAGTAAAACGGAGCTTACGGACGAAAGGTTTTTTGAGATAGCTTACCGTTTTGAGCCACATCCGGACAACCTTTTACCTGCGTGGAAGGGAGGCTTCATAACGGCAACGGTTGACGGGAAAAAGACCTATTACCAGCAGGCTTACTTCCCGCCGGAAATAAAAACGGTGGTGGCGGTTCCTGACTTTACCCTTTCAACGGAGAAAGCAAGGTCAGTCCTGCCGGAAAAGGTATCCCTGAAGGACGGCGTTTTTAACCTGCAAAGGCTATCCCTTTTCCTTACAGCCCTTTACAACAGGCGTTTTGACCTGCTAAAAGTTGCTATGGAGGACAGACTGCACCAGCCTTACAGAAAAAAACTCATTCCCGGATTTGACGAGGTGGTTTCTTCCGCACTTGAAAGCGGAGCATTGGGAGCTTCCTTAAGCGGAGCAGGTCCTACAGTCTTGGCACTGGCGGAAAAGGATTTTGAAAAGATAGGCGAAGCGATGGTAAAAGCCTTCCGTAAACACGGC
>JAADDT010000044.1 GCA_013153765.1 Aquificota bacterium | reverse complement strand
GTTGCAGACTACATGGACAGGTGTCCAAACACACCTGCCGGCGTTAAGGTTGACGAGACAGGATGTATAGCTGAAGTAAGGCTTGAAATCCACTTTGACGTGAACTCTGCTGTTGTTAAGCCAGAATACTACCCAGAAATAGAAAAACTGGCAGAATACCTGAAAGAACACCCTGACGTGAAGGTTATAATTGAAGGACACACCGACAGCACCGGTCCTGCGGACTACAACCTGAAACTCTCCCAGAAAAGGGCTGAAGCGGTAAGGAAAATACTGATTGAGAAGTACGGCATCTCACCTGACAGGGTTATCGCAAAAGGCTACGGCGAAACAAGACCTATCGCTCCTAACGACACACCGGAAGGTAGAGCTAAAAACAGAAGGGTTGTTGCAGTATTTATCAGATAATCACGAAGGGGGCTTTAAAGCCCCCTTTTTTATTCGTTTAAAATCTCCTCAATCTTTTCCTTGTTTATCTTTACCACAGTCCTTTCAATAATCAGACCTTCCTTTTTCATCTCCTTCAGCGTACGGGAAAAGGTCTCCGGCGTAATGTTTAAAATGGAGGCTATCTTGTTTTTATTAAGCCTGAAAAACAGGTCTTCATGTTCTTTTAGGAACTTGGCAATCTTTTTACGGACGTTCTTTTCCATAAGGTTTTCACAGTATTCGTAATTTTTCTGGATTTTGTCAGCCATATACTCCATAAACTCGTTTGCCAGATTTATCCTTTTCCTTAAAAGTGCCATGAACTCCTTTGAACGGAACTTGATAACCTCCCCGTCCGTCTCCATTTCGGCGGAAAAAGGATACTCCACCCCTTTTATGACCGCAAACTCACCGACAAAAGAACGGGGAAGTATGTAGTTTAGCGTAATGTCCTTTCCCTGATTGAGAGTGGTTTTGTAAACCTTCACAACGCCGTTTTTCAGGTAGTACAGGTATTGTGGCTCGCTACCTTCAAAAAAAAGTATGTCTCCCTTCTTCCTCTCTTCGTTTATGGAAATTTTTTTTAGAGCTTCCACGTCCTCCGGTGTGGCAGACCTGAAGATGCTCTCAACCATCGCTTACCTACCTCTGTTCCCTATAAGGGATAATACTTTTATTTACAAATCCTTTTCGGTAATGTACTTTATTAATCTGAATCAATCCTTGATATCTGTCAATGCAGTAATATCAAGCCGATACTAATTTAGTAAGTGGACTAATAGATATGGGGGTATTACTATGAAAAAAGTTCTTATCGGTCTGGCTGTTGCAGGAATGGTAGTTTCTGGAGCTTCAGCAGGGGAAGACGTGGCACAGGAAGTAGAAAAATTAGCAAAAGAGTACGGCTGTTCCGGTTGCCACGCAGTTGACAAAGTGGTGGCAGGACCGCCGTTCAGAGTAATCGCCAAGGAGTACAAAGACCAGCCTAACGCAAAAGAAACGCTGGTTAAAAGTATCCTCGGCGGTAGTATGATGAAGTGGCAGGGCAAAGCCAAAAAATACAACATAAAGATAAAAATGGCTTACATGCCTGCCCAACACGGAGTAGATAAAGAGAAGGCAGAGAAAATCGTAGACCTTATTCTAAAATTGGACACAAAGTAAAAGGAGGGAAGAATAATGAAAGCCGTGGCAAAGCTAACGCTGGCTTCAGCGGTAGCTGTCGGGCTTGCCTTTACGTCTTCACAGGCACAAAGTCCGGCAGAAAAAGTTTACGTTCCACACGGAAAGTATGACGAGTTTTATGCTTTCCTGTCAGGAGGTTTTGACGGTCAGGTAAACGTTTACGGTTTACCTTCCGGAAGACACCTGAAAACCATTCCAGTGTTCTCCGCATATCCTATGAACGGATACGGATACTCTGAAGAGACAAAAGCTATGCTCAACACCAGCCACGGATGGATACCGTGGGGAGACTCGCACCACCCTGAGCTGTCCCAGACAGACGGAGTACCTGACGGAAGATGGCTGTTCATCAACGAAAACAACACACCAAGGGTAGCAAGGATAGACCTGCGTACTTTTGAAACTACCGAAATACTGGAAATACCTTTCTCCGGCGGAAACCACGCATCCACATTCGTAACACCTAACACCGAATACATTACTGCCGCAACAAGGTTCTCCGTACCTATACCACAGAAGGACGTTCCTATAGCCGAGTACAAGAAGTACTTTAAAGGTACACTTACCTTCGTTAAGGCTGACGAGCCGGGCAAAATGGACATTGCTTTCCAAATACTGGTTCCCGGTTATGACTACGACCTTGCCCACTGTGGAAAAGGTCCTTCATTCGGATGGTGTTTCTTCACGTCTTACAACACCGAGCAGGCTCACACACTACTTGAGATTAACGCATCTATGAAAGACAAGGACTACATCGCCGCAGTAAACTGGAAAAGGGCTGAAGAATGTATAAAAGAAGGTAAGTTCAAGGAAGTTGAAACCAAATACGCACACAACTACAGACCTGAAGACACAAGGATAGCAAAAACCGAATGGAAGACCAAAGTTAAGTGGATCATACCTAAAGAATGTCCCGGCGTTATTTACTACCTGCCAACTCCAAAATCTCCGCACGGTGTTGACGTAACACCTGACGGTAAGTACATCATTGGTGGTGGTAAACTCGCTACAGTTATACCAATCCACTCATTTGAGAAAATGATAAACGCCATAAAGAACAAACAGTTCGTAGGCGAAGTTGAAGGTATTCCTATACTGAAATACGACGCCATAACCCACTGTGAGCTTCCAAACCCTTGTCTGGGACCACTGCACACCGAGTTTGACGGAAAAGGAAGAGCTTACACGTCTTGCTTCATTTCTTCCGACGTTGTTATATACGACTACAAGGAATGTAAGGTTCTGGACAGAGTACCAACCTACTACTCCGTCGGACACCTGATGATACCCGGTGGAGACTCTGCAAAACCTTGGGGCAAATACCTACTGCCTATGAACAAAATCACTAAAGACCTGTTCCTGCCTACAGGTCCAGAACTGCCACACGCGGCACAGCTTTACGACATTTCAGGAAGCAAGCCACAATTCCTGCTTGACATGACAGAACTGGGAGAGCCACACTACGCACAGGGAATACCTGCAGAAATACTGATGGACAAATCCCTCAAAATATTTGAGCTTGAAGAGAACAAACACCCTTACGCAACCAAGTCCGAAGAGGAAGCTAAAGTAGTAAGGAAAGGAAACGAGGTACACATATACATGACAGCTATCCGTTCCCACTTCACACCTGATAACATAGAAGGAATACAGGTTGGAGACACCGTTTACTTCCACGTTACAAACATTGAGCAGGACTGGGATATTCCACACGGATTTGCAATACTGGGAGCAAGGACGGCTAACCTGTTGATCATGCCCGGTGAAACACTGACGCTCAAATGGGAACCTAAAGAGCCCGGCGTATATCCGTTCTACTGCACGGACTTCTGTTCCGCACTGCACCAGGAAATGCAGGGATACGTAAGAGTATCTCCAAAAGGCTCTAACGTTCCTATTAAATACGGTACCGGAGAGGAAATGCACGTTGCCAAATAAGGAGGTTAGGATATAATGAGCTGGCTAACTCGGGGGCTTATCGCCCTCGCTTCTATTTTAATGATAGGTGTTTTCTTCCAGCCTTTATGGGAGATAAGGCTTTACGCTCCCCAGTATCCTGATGGTCTGGGAATGATCATCTGGATAAACAAAATAACAGGACAGAAAAAACACGACCTTGAAAACATTAACCTGCTTAACCACTACGTAGGAATGAAAAGGATAGAGCCTGAATCTATTCCGGAACTGAAAATACTGCCTGTAGTGTTCGGTTTTATGATACTGTTCGGTCTGGTGGTGGCAATCACCGGAAACACAAAATTACTCTACACATGGG
>JAADDT010000101.1 GCA_013153765.1 Aquificota bacterium | reverse complement strand
GGTTAACGGGACTGTAAATTTTGGAGGGGAGTTTGACCTTTACGGTCTTTTTAAGGGAAAAAATCTAAAGCTGAAAAACCTGTCTTTACAGGACTTCAGGATTGCCTTCAACGGGGAAAAAAGGGGTGAAAAACTGTACCTGAATCTGGGATATTCGTTAGGTAAAGGTATCTACAGCCGTTTAACGCTGGAGGGTGTTAACGGCAGGCTTACCGCTGAAGGGAAGGAAAGGCTTGAAGGGAAAATAACCGTAGAGGCGGAAAAGGGAAAGTCCGGCGTTTTGGAGTTGATAAAGCCGGTTCTTAACTCCTCGTTCAGCGTTGAAAAGGGGGTTATTACCGCAGACGGCAGGTTAGATGCTTTACGCCTTTTTTTAAAAAAAATCAGGGTTGAAAAACCTTACTCCACATTCAGCCTGAAGAGGGAAAAGGGACTGGTTCTGGAAGGGAAGTTTTTCGCCGGAAAGCTACAGGCTGGATACAGGCTTGAGAAAGGTATTCTTACCGTTTCCGTTCCGGAGCTACAGCTTGAGGCAGTGGCAGGCTACCTTGACAATCCTGTCTGGAAGGAGTTGAAAGGGAGCGGGAAAGGTAGCGTGGTGGTAAACATTCCCAAGAAAAAAACCAGTCTGGACTTTAGCTTTACCGGTTTAAGCCTGTTTGGAATAAAGTATTCGGAAGGTAAGCTGGAGGGACAGGTAAACAACGGAGAGCTTTCAGGCAGTTATTCCCTCTCACTGAAAAACGGGGAAAGTAAAGCATCAATCAACGGAAACTTCGTAAAAAACAGTATTAAAGGGGACTTGTCCTTTGAAAGGCTTGACCTTTCCCAGCTTGTATTTGCCGAAAGGTTTAACTTCGGCGGTTTGGTAAACGGGAAGGGAAAGTTTGAGGGTAAACTGCCGGACTTTAAGGTCAACATTACAGGCAAGGCTGAAAGCTTTTTTTATAAAAGGCTGGTTGTACGGGATTTTGACTACAGGCTGGTCTACACGGCAGGTAAAAAGCTGATGGAACTGGCGTTTAACGGTGAAGGTCGCAGGATTGACGGTCAGGTAAAGCTGGCTTTCAAGCCTTTTAGCCTTTCACTGCTGGTGAATATGGACAACGCAAACACGGAGTTTTCAAAGCCGTTTTTAAAGGAGCTTCTGCCGGCTGTTTTTACGGCTATCACGCCTCTTACAGCCTCCGGAAAGGTGGAGCTGACGGCGGAAAAGGGAAAGTGGCACACATCACTGGACATAAAAAACTCAAAGGTGCTTATTGATCCGGCAGGGGATTACCTTTACGGCAGGTTTAAAGGCTTTTTCTCAAAGGAGGAAAGGCGTTTTTCCGGAGACCTGTGGAGGGAAAACTTCCGTCTGAAAGACCGTACCGTCTCACAGCTTGACGGGACTATAAAACTACAGGGTTCAGACCTGAAGGCAGACCTGAAGGCTGAGGGTCTTTCCGGATTTGAAAAGATGGTTTTTACAGGCAGGCTGAATGGAGACCTGAAGGAAAAGCACATAAAAGGCAAAGCGGAGCTTAAACTTCAAAAGGGAAACTTCCTCAACAGGCTTGAGACGGATTTTGGGGGACACTTTGACAGTATTAACGGACTGCTTGTGGAAAAAGGCTACAGGGAAGGGAAGGAGGTTTTAAGGACTAAATTAAGGTACGGTCTGTCTTACAGGAACAAAACAGCCGAGCTGTTTTTTACCTCTCCAAAGCTTGAGGTAGTACTGCCTGAAGACTTTACAGTCCAGTTTTTCAACATATCCGGCAGTTTTAAAATACCTTCAAATCCGAAAAGTGCCACAGGTGTTTTAAGCGTTAACAACTTTGCAGTCTCAAAAAACTACATATACCTTTTTGATTCTTCTCCACTTGAGATGAGACTGGAAAACCTGACCATTACGGCAGGTAAGGTTGACTTTTCAGGGATAATCAAGGGAAGTCTTGAAGGGTTTGAGTACAGCATAACCAATAACCACCTTAAGTTTTTTTCAAAGGGAAAGGTGGACAGGAACCTGCTTTCCATATTCCTCAAGTACGCAAACGCATCTGGAGACCTGCTTTACAGTCTGAGCTACGACGGAAAACTGTCCCAGTTTGAAAAAAACCTTAACTTCCAGCTACACTCGGAGAATTTAGGACTTAAAACCGCTTACACTATGGGTATTTTAGAGTTTAAAAAGTTCCTCGTCCAGCTGTTTAACGGAAGCCTTACAGTTCAGCTTTCCGGCAAGTCTCCTGACGTTGTGCTTGGTGAAAGCCTGCTTGAGCTTACAGGTTCAGGTTCACTCCTTGAAAAAAGGCTTGAGCTTACCGGCAAAACGCAGTTTTTACCTGTTAAGTACCTTAACGTTTTTCAGGGAAACCTTAACTCACAGCTACACTTTAAGCTTTTCAAAAAGGAAAACCTGCCACAGGGTAAGCTTTCCGGAAACGTCTCCCTTTCAGGTAAGGTAAGGATAGAGAAAGACCTTGAAAAAATGGTAAAAAGCAGGCAGAAAGCCCCGTCTTCAGGAAGGGAAGAGCTTGAAAGGATAGACTTGGACCTTAAGGTGGAAAGCTACATACCTGTTTACCTTTACGGCAGATGGGGTAAAGCGTACGCCGAGCTTGACCTTCAGGTGGACGGGACGGCGGCAAAGCCGGTTGTTAACGGTGAGATAAGCATCATATACGGTGAGATATTTTTTATGAAAAACAGATATAGTGTGGACTTTGCAAACATAAAAATAATCCAGAACGAGCCTTACATATCAGCAAGGGTGTCAACCTCAATAGCGGACACTTTCATATTTATTGACCTTTCCGGTTCAGCCTATAATCCCCGTATAAACTTTTCGTCAAGCCCGCCAAAATCAAAGGACGAAATACTGTCCATACTCCTTTTAAGGGATACGCCTTCAGCCCTTGAGAACATGCCTGTTTTCAAGACGATAGGAAAGATACTCTACGCAATACTGCCCTTCAAGTCTTCCGAGGAAAGGGGACTTTTCAACACCGGATTTGAGATAAACATACTGCCCCAGTATTCGCCGACGGCAGGTATATCAGCCTCCCTTTACGCAAAAAGGAACCTTACAAGACGGATTTTTATAGCCCTGTCAACGCCTATCGGTCAGGTTGAGGAGGAGAAAAGGACAGGCTGGTACGGTTTCGGCATCAGGTTAAGGGAAAGGACTTCCTTCCAGTACAAGTTTTTTGAGACGGGTAATCAGGAGTTTGATATAGTGTTTAACCTGCCCTTTGACTTTTGATTAAACTCCCGTGCCATATCCATAAAGTTTTTAAGCAGTGTTTTTCCGTGCTCCGTAAGTATGGATTCCGGGTGGAACTGGACGCCCCACAGCGGCAGTTTTTTATGGGATATTCCCATAATCTCGTTGTCCTCTTCAGTCCAAGCGGTTATCTCTATCTCGGCAGGAAGGGTGTCCCTGTCTATAACGAGGGAGTGGTATCTTACCGCCCTGAAAGGTGAAGGTATCCCTTTAAACAGACCTTTTCCCGTGTGGTATATGTCCGACGTTTTGCCGTGCATAAGGCATTTTGCCTTCACTATCTTACCGCCGAAAGCCGCCCCTATTGACTGGTGTCCCAGACAGACGCCAAGCAGTGGATACTTCCCTGCATACTTTTTTATAACCTGTACGGATATGCCAGCCTCGTTAGGTGTGCAGGGACCGGGTGATATTACTATTGCGTCTATGTTCCCTTCCTTTTCTATGTCTTCAGGTTGTATCTCGTCGTTCCTTTTCACCACCACGTCAGCCCCAAGTTCGTAAAGGTACTGGACTATGTTGTAAGTGAAAGAGTCGTAATTGTCTATCATAAAAATCTTCATTTCCTTTCCCCTTCAGCAGGTCTGGGAGTATATTTTACAAAAATTTATTCCGAATTTTTCCTTTTCCTGAACCAGATGTCGTACAGGTTAAGTGCAGAAACGTAAACTATCACTCCGCCGGCTATTACAGGCAGTAAGCTTTGAAGGAGTTTTACCGTCATAAGGGTTGTGT
>JAADDT010000071.1 GCA_013153765.1 Aquificota bacterium | reverse complement strand
GCTATAGCCGCCAGAATTGCTATGATAGCAACAACGATCAGAAGCTCAATCAGGGTAAAACCACCCTCTTTCTTACGCTTCTCCTCAATCCTTTCTCTTGTGTTCATCACACTTACCTCCTTTAATTTTTTTTGATTTCGTTTTCTTTATATGAAAATTCCGTGCCAATTTTTTCTAAACGTGAAATAAAGCTTTCCTGCCGGAAAGGTGGAAAAAACTGACAAATTTTTTAAGGCAACCTGACAATTTTTGTCAGTATCCTTTATGAGCTTTACCATATATACTTATCTGTGGCTTACTTATATTTATATAAACCTTTAAGGAGGCAAGATATGACCGTATCCAGAGAAGAAGTTGAACAGATGATAAAAGAAGGCAAATCCCTTAAGGACATGGACTTTTCCTTTGCGGAGCTTGACGGGATAGACTTTTCCGGACAGGATTTATCGGGAGCAGTATTTACAGGGGCGGAAATCAGAAACGCCAATTTTGAAGGGGCTAACCTTGAAGGGGCTTTCATAGCCGATGCGGACTTTTCCGGTGCAAACTTTAAGGACGCAAACCTTGAAAGGGCTGTTTTACAGAGGGTAAACCTGAGGAACGCAAACTTTGAAAACGCAAAGATGTACCGCGTCCAATTGATGGTTTGTGATGCCTCCGGCTCAAACTTTACCGGAGCGGACATGAGGCAGTCCAGACTTGAAAAAAGCAGGTTCAGAAGGGCAAAGATGGACAGGGCTGACATATCCCATTCCAATATGAGGTCAACGGACTTTCAGGAGGCGTCTTTCATCGGAACAAAGTTCAGCCACAGCGACCTGAGGAAATCCCAGCTACAGAAGGCGTGGTTTGAAAACGTGGAAGCAGACCAAGTGATGGTTTACGGCAAAAAGCCGTGGCTCGAAGGCAGTAAGGCTGAGCTTGACATAGAACAGATTAAAGCTCCAAACTGGGACGACTGATGAAGAAATTACTAACACCGTCAAACGGCATATTTTTCCT
Organism: Aquificota bacterium; assembly: GCA_013153765.1. Lineage (GTDB taxonomy): Bacteria > Aquificota > Aquificia > Aquificales > Hydrogenothermaceae > Persephonella_A. The sequence continues at coordinate 3,040 of JAADDT010000071.1, read as the reverse complement.
GCTTTTACTGGCAGGTGCTTTTTATTACCTTTACGTAAAGGGTATAATACTTGCGGATTTTGAAAACCTTGAGCCGAAGGAGGCTTTCCAGCTACTCCAGAAGGAAAGGGATAAGGTCATACTGGTTGACGTCAGAACTCCTGAAGAGGTAAAAACGGACGGCAGAATTCCCGGCTCAATACTTATACCACTTGGAGACCTTCCAAATAAGATAGACCTGCTTGATAGGGATAAGAAAATTCTGGTTTACTGCAGAAGTGGAAACAGGAGCGTGTCAGCCGCCAGACTGCTGTCAAAACTGGGCTACAAGGTATACAACATAAAAGGCGGGATAAAAAGGTGGAAGGCTGAAGGTCTGCCGGTGGAAAAAACTACCAGTTTTTAACTCTTATAGAGTTTGCTATAACGAAAGCACTGGACATTACCATAGCCATAGCGGCAAAAATAGGGCTGAGTTTTCCCATCACAGCCAGCCCTATTCCTATCACGTTGTAAACGAAAGCCCAGAACATATTGGTGTATATTACCTTTTTCACCTTTTTTGCAAGGAGTATGGAAAGGGGAACTTTACGCAGATCATCACTGATAAGGCTTATGTTAGCACTTTCCCTTGTAAGGTCCGTTCCACATCCCATAGCAATCCCTATGTCTGCCTCAGCTAAAGCAGGGGCGTCGTTAATGCCGTCGCCCACCATAGCCACGGTTACGCCTTTAGCTTTCTCCTCTTTTATGGCTTTCAGCTTGTCCTGAGGCATAAGACCTGCCCTAACGTCCGAAATGCCGAGTTTTTCCTTCAGGACTTTCGCAAAGTAAGGCGTGTCTCCTGTAAGGACGCCAACTTTTATTTTCAGTTTTTTCAGCACCTCAACCACTTTTGGAGCTTCCTTTCTTACGCTCTGGGCAAAGCTTACCATACCTGCCACACCTTTGTCCGTTGCAATAAAAACGGGAATTTCTCCCTTTTCCTCAGCCTCCCTTTCCAGCCTTTCCACACCTTGAGGGAGGGAAAATCCCAGCTTTTCCATGTAAGCTCTGCTTCCTATGTAAACCTTTTCTCCATCTACCAGACCTTCCACGCCGTAGCCAAAATGCACTCTAAAGTCCTCAACGGCACAATCCCTTTCAAGACCTTCCTTTCTACAGTAAGACAGGAGGCTTTTTGCAAGTGGATGTTCCGAGTTTTTCTCCAGACAGCAGGCTTTTTCAAGCACCTCCCTGTTGCAGTGAACCGTTGAAACGACCATGTTCCTGTCCGTTATCGTTCCGGTTTTATCAAAAAAGACGGTCTTTACCGTTGAAAGCTTTTCCAGAACGTCAGCTCCCTTAATGATTATCCCTTCCCTCATAGCCTCACTGAGACCTATCCAGAGGGCAAGTGGGGCACCTATACTGAACGCACAGGGACAGGATATAAGCAGTACGGACATAAAAACTATCAGGGCTTTTTCAAATCCCTCCTCCAAAAACCAGTAAACTCCCGAGGCGGTGGCAATAACCACAATAACCGGCAGAAAGTAGTAAGCTATCGTATCTGCCACCCTGTTTATCGGGGCTTTCGTGGCTCTTATCTCCTTCATTATTTGGATAAACCTGTTTAAAGTCCAGTCCTCAGCCGGTCTGTTAACCTTCAGCCTGAAAGCACCGTCTATGCTGGTAGTTCCCGTATAAAGCTCGTCTCCTATCTTTTTTAATACAGGCTTTGTTTCACCTGTAAGCAGGCTCTCGTCCACGTGTCCTTCACCTTCAATCACTATCCCGTCGGCAGGTATCTTTTCGCCGGGCAGAACCTTAACAATGTCTCCCACCTTAATGTGGTCCCTGCTTACCTCAACCTCCTTACCGTCCCTTATAACCACAGCCTTTTCCGGGGACAGTTTTAAGAGCTCCTTCATAAAATTGGAAGCTTTTGCCCTTGAGGAGGTTTCTATATACCTGCCGAAGGTCATCAGAACGAGTATCATCGTTGCCGTCTCAAAATATACGGCGTGTTTGCCGGTAAAAACGGAATAAACCGATAAGAAGTATGCTGAAAAAGAGCCTAAAGCTATCAGTGTGTCCGTGTTAAGGTTTACCTTTCCCCCTGAAAAGGCGTTTCTCAGAATGGGAACGCCTAAAAGTAGCATTACCGGTGTGGCTAAAACCAGTATCACGTATTTTATAAAACCTACGAAGGCTTGGGCTTCCGGGTCGTCAGGTGTAAGGTGGGCTCCGTACATATAGGTTGAAAGCATAAAAACTATCATCGCAAAAAAGTATCCAAAACCGAACTTACCTAAAAAGGCTACTGCCGTGCTTTCCTCTCCCCTCATTCCGGTAGTTTTATAAATCAGATAACAGCCGAAACAACAAAAATCCCTGAACTGTCCGTCAACACGGTACTTTAAAGGCTTTCCCGTTATTGGAATGCCACACTGATAACATTCCACAGCCTCGTGTATGGGCTTATTACACTCACACTCTATCGTCGGTTTTGGTATTATATTCTCCCTTGCCATTTGCCTTATCCTGACAAAATTTGAAAACAAATTATATCAGAGTTTAAGGATATCAATGATTAAGAAAATACTGAAAATCGCCGTTCCGTCAGCTTTAAGCAACCTGCTTGATACTTTACAGCTTTTGGTGGATATGCTTATGATTGGACGGCTTTCACCTGAGGCGGTTGCCGGCGTCGGTCTGGGGGGACAGCTTATCATACTTATATACAGCATAATATCCGTATTTTACATAGGAACGAACGTGCTGGTTTCAAGGGCGATTGGAGGGGGAGAAAAGGAAAAAATAAGGCTTATCGTCCCAAGTTTGGTTATTACATCAGTCCTGTTTTCCCTGCCGTTTCTTATTTTTACCATGTTTTATCCGGAAACCTTCTTCCGTTTTATGGGAGGGGAGGAAAGTGTGGTAAAAATAGGAAGCTCCTATGTATCCGTAATAGGCTTAACACTGCCGTTGCTGTTTGCCGGTGCGGTTCTCCACAGCAGTGTAGTAGCCACCGGAGACACGAAAACACCACTTTTCATAACGGTGTTTACAAACGGTT
>JAADDT010000078.1 GCA_013153765.1 Aquificota bacterium | reverse complement strand
ACGTAAATCTCCAGCCTGTCCGTAATCTCCTCACCAAAAGCCGTATAAAAAAGCAGTAATGCCAGTAAGAGGCTAATCCTGTGCGTAATCATAGCTGTTTAATATATCACATATCTCATCTGGGGCGGATATGGAGTATTCCGCCTGAATGTCCCTGTTGTGGTCGTTTCTGTAGAGTATAAACCTGACGCTTTTCCCTTCTTCCCTGTTGAAATTTTCCACCATTTTGTAGTCCGCATTGGTGTCCCCTATGTAAAAGACAGGCTCGTCAATCTCCACCTTTTGGAAAAACAGTTTCATCGGATAGGACGAGGGCTTCCTCAACTCCGGCTGTGGAATGTCGTCTTCCGTTATTATGTAGTCAAAGTATTTATACAGGTCAAACTTTTTGAAGGTGTAATCAAGGTCCTCAAAAGGTCTGCCTGTTATCACCCCCAGTATGTCCCCCTTTTTCCTCATCCTTTCCAGAACATCGTGTGGAAAGATAAGCTCTTCCTTTTCCCTGTGTTTATGGTAAAAGTCCTCAAAAACTTCCACCAGCTTTTCGTATTCCGGCAGGTCTATACCCTTTTCTTTTCCAAACCTGTACATACCCTCAAGGGACTGGCTGTATGGCTTGAACTCCTCTTTGAACCGCTCTATTTCCAAGCCGGACTTGACAAACAGGATACCTGCCACTGACGCGTCCCAGTCGTTGTTTATGTTGAATGAAAACTTTATATCAAGTAGTTTTTCCCTGTCGGCAGGCTTGCCTGTAAAGTGTTCCACAGTGTCCTTTATTGAGTGGTGGTAGGACTTTCTAACGTCTATCAAAACCCCGTCAACGTCAAATATGATCGTCATAAACCTGCTCCTGTTTTTAATTGGTTTTTCAGCCTTTCTATCCTTAAAAGGCTGTCCCTCAAGCTGTTTAAAGCCGATGCAACCTCTTCGTATTTAAGACCGTACTCGTGAACCAGACTGTTTCTTAAAGCTCTTATCCTGAACCAGAAATCCTCGTCCATATCCAGACCCGTTTTTTCTGCCAGATTAACAATATCCACAATGGTTATATTTTCAACATTTTCCCCTTTTTTCAGAAAATACCACTTAAGGAGTTTGCCTAAACCCTCCTGAAGTTTTAAGAAGCGGTACGCTATCTGATCAAACACCCGTAAATAATCCCTGTTTTGTATTAACTTTTCCAGCTTTGCACCGTCCATCGGAAAGAAAGGTTCAAATATTTGGAGGTCTTCCTTTAAAATGTCCAGATGTTTTTCAACCTCGTTAAGGTAGCTTTCAAACCTTTTATTAATAAGCTCTCTGTTCAAATCTCAACCCCTTCGGCAAAGGCTTTTTTTTCCACTTCCGTTTCTGGTTTGTCTGTAATTATAAGGTCTATTTTCCTCTCCCCAAGCACCCTGTAAAGCTTCCCAAGTAGCTCTATTCTCTTTCCGTAAATTTCCCGTCCGCCGTTTACGACCACCAGCAGGTCAACATCACCACCTTTCCTGCTCCTGTCCGTCCTGCTTCCAAACAGAAAAACCCTTGCTGAAGAACCGTAAACTTCCTTTACAGCCTCCTTTATACCCTTAAGCTGTTTTCCGGTAAGCCTAACCGTTTCCATACAACTTCCCTTCCCAGAACCGTATCTGCTCCAAAACCTGCTCCCTTCCCGTACCGCCGAAGGACTTCCTTGCGTCCGCCACCTGATACGGATTTAGCAGGGAAAGGGCGTCCTCATCAAAAAGGTCTGAAAACCTCTTAAGCTCCTCAAGTGTGATGTTTTCAAGCTCCCTGTTTTGACCTGCAAGGTAGCCTACCACCTGACCTACAACGTGGTGTGCCTGTCTGAATGGCATTCCTTTCCTTACCAGATAGTTTGCAAGGTCTGTAGCCAGTGCAAAACCTCCTGCACCTTTTTCCATATTCTCTTTAATGGGCTTGAGACCTTCCACTATTTTTGTCATTCCTATTATTGAACCTTTAAGCGTTTTTACCGTGTCAAAAACAGGCTCCTTATCCTCCTGTAAATCCCTGTTGTAAGCCATAGGCAGACCCTTAACCACCGTAAGGAGGGCTACCAGACTGCCGTAAACCCTTCCTGTTTTACCCCTTATAAGCTCAAGCACGTCCGGATTTTTTTTCTGTGGCATTATTGAAGAACCGGTTGTAAGTTTGTCCGGCAGTTCAACGAATGAAAACTCGGTAGAGTTCCATATGATCAGGTCTTCAGCCTGCCTTGAAAGGTTCGCCATACAGATGGCTCCGTCAGATAGAAACTCTATTACCACGTCCCTTGATGCTGTGGCGTCCATAGAGTTTCTCATAACCTCCACAAATCCCAGCTCTTTAGCCGTAAACTCTCTGTCTATTGGAAAGTCCACGCCTGCCAGTGCACCACTGCCTAAGGGCATCTGATCAAGCCTTTTCAGTGTGTCCTTAAACCTTTCCTGATCCCTGTTGTAAAGCTCAAGGTAAGCAAGAAAGTAATGGGCAAGCCTTACAGGTTGGGCACGCTGTAAGTGTGTGTAAGCGGGCATTACTATGTCCACCGTTTCCTTTGCCTTCTGGAGGAGGGCTTTTTTCAGCTCTTCTATCAGATTAATAATGTCTTGTGTTTGCTCCTTCAGGTAAAGCCTGAAGGCGGTAATAACCTGATCGTTCCTGCTTCTGCCTGTATGGAGTTTACCGCCAATCTCCCCTATTTTTTCTATCAGGGCTTTTTCTATGTTCATATGGACGTCTTCCAGCTCCTTTTTCCAGCGGAAGCGACCTTCTCTTATTTCCCTTTCTATTTCCTCCAGACCGTCTATTATTTTTTGGGCATCTTCTTCAGGAATGATACCCTGTTTTCCAAGCATCTTTGCGTGGGCAATACTACCCTTAATGTCGTAAAGGGCAAGCTCCCTGTCAAAGGATACGCTTTCTGTAAACTCTTCCACAAAGGCGTCAGTCCCTTCAGAAAACCGACCACCCCACAGCTTTTTTTCCATTTTTTCTCCCTTCAGGTTTAAATTGGAATTGGGATATATATACTATACCCTATCTTGAGGCGGGCAAAAATATCAGGAAAGGGCAAGTCTGATAAGGTTCAGGGCATACTGGGACACGGCAAGTCTGATGTCGTTCCTGTCCCCCTTAAATACCACCCTGTCCACCTTCGTTCCACTGCCGTCGCTGTAGCCTATGTAGTGCAGTCCAACTGGTTTTTCAGGACTGCCACCTGAAGGTCCAGCTATTCCCGTATCCGAAACGGCAACGTCCGTTTTAAACAGCCTTTTCGCTCCCTCTACCATCTGTCTTGCCACCACCTCGCTTACTGCCCCAAATCTTTTAATGTCCTCACCGTTTACGCCCAGTACGTTTATTTTTGCCTCGTTTGAGTAGGAAACCACACCGCCCATCAGGTAAGCTGACGAACCTGCCACGTTCACAATACGGCTTGCTATCAGACCGCCTGTGGAACTTTCCGCTGTGGATACGGTAAGACCGTTTTCCCTTAAAAGCCTGCCTACAACCTCTTCCATCTCCTCTTCCCTTTCTGTGTAGATTATCCTGCCAAGCCGTTCCCTTACCACAGCCACCTTGTTTTCCAGAAAAAACCTGTTTTTATCCAGCAGGAAAATATCAACCCCCTTCGGAGAGGCTGTAATCACACGGTTGTCTATGTCCGAAAGGAGACGGTCTATCTCCAGCTCCGTTTTGCCGAATGTCCTGAAAAGGTGGACGGGAGAAAAATCCCCTTTAAGACCGACCATATCAAAAAGTTTTACAACCATCGGCTTCATTTCTGAAGGCACACCGGGAACGACAGCCACAGCCTTATTCACGTCGTCCAGCACCTTTATAAAACCAACCGCCTTTCCAACAGGATTTTCTATGATTTTTGCTCCGTAAGGGATTTTCGCCATTTTTTTGATGTTTTCCGTAAGCTCCTTTCCTTCCTCCTTCAGCGTTCTTTTTATCCTTTCCAGCCAGTTTTTATCAAAAATAAGAGGGACGCCTATAGCTTCCGCCACCGCCTCTCTGGTAAGGTCGTCATCCGTCCCGCCTGTGCCACCGCACACCACCACCAGCTCAGCCTTGTCAAGGGCTACCCTTACCCCGTACTGTA
>JAADDT010000110.1 GCA_013153765.1 Aquificota bacterium | reverse complement strand
CCAGTGCCACATCAGGCTGGAGTACCGTATCAGCCGATAGTTTCAGGGGATTTTGAACACGGACGATATACTTCTTCTTTAAATCCTGATTGGAGTGCAGGATTTCATTAAAAAGCTCGTTTAAAATGTCAACAACCAATGCATGTTTTAATCCTATTGGGCTCATTTTGTAAATCTCCCCGTTTACAAGCTCTATTTTTTCGTCAGGCTTGAAAAAACCGTATTTATAAAGTTTTTCCACCTCTTTTACGGTAAATTTTTTAGGCTGTGGGAGTTTTGCCGTTTTTTTCCTTTTTTTAGTTATAACCGCCATCTTCCTTTTCCTTTTGTCCTTTTTCTCTTAAAAATAATGTTTTTTTGCCTGCCAGCAACTTTGGATGCTCTACAGGATAGGTAAGGAGTTTTTCAAGAGGTACTATCCTGTATCCCTTCTCTTTTAGCTTTTTTATTACCGTTTCCAGCGTTTGTGGTTTAATCCTGTTTTCGTGGAGGAGGATGATTGAGCCGGGGGACAGGTTTTCGGTTATGTTTTTTATAATTTCTTCCTGATTGGAAATTTTCCAGTCCATAGGATCAAGGGACCATAAAATCCCCTGAAGGGAGAACCTGTCCAGAGCTTTTTCCAGACCTTCATTCACTATACCGTAGGCAGGTCGGAAGTAGGAGGTGTTTATATTAAAGTTTTTAAATACTTCCACTGTTTTTGCCACGTCCTTTTGGATTTCTTCTTCAGTCAGCCTGTCGTAGTTGGAATGGCTGTAAGTGTGCATTCCTATGGTAAACAGGTCTGACCTGTAGCGGTTTATGTTCTGTGGGGATATTTTTTCCGCCACGAGGAAAAAGGTTGCCGGAACCTGATATTTTTCCAATACCTTAACCAGACCTTTGCCGTTTTCTGCAGGTCCGTCGTCAAACGTGAGGACGACTATTTTCTCGTCCGTGTCAGCCTTGAACACGAACTTTTTTATCAGGTTTTCTCCTTTTTTGTCCAGATAGGGAACGTATTTTTTGTAAAGGAAAAATTCCTCCCTGTCTTTTTTGAAGGTTTTGCCTGACCAGAAAACGACCACACCGATTACGCCGGAAAGCAGTAATGCCACAACAAGCTTTATTTCGGAATTTTTAGCCTTTTCCATCTTTAAGCCTTTGTATTTTTTCCTTTAGCTCGTCTATGGTGATATTTTCGTCCACGCCAAGTATCTCAAGGAGTTTTTCTATTTTTATCCACTTTTTCAAGACCATACCTTGCGTAAGCAGTCTGGTAAACGGCTCTTCCACCTCAACAAGTCCTATTTCCTTTAGAAACTTGGTGAAAAACCTTGAGTAGAGAAGGTGGAGGACTGCATGCTCTATTCCGCCTATGTACAGGTCAACAGGCATCCAGTAGTCAGCCTTTTCCCTGTCAAAGGGCATTTTATCGTTGTGTGGATCACAGTACCTAAGGAAATACCAAGAGCTGTCAATAAAGGTGTCCATCGTGTCCGTTTCCCTTTTTGCAGGCTTTCCACACTTTGGACAGGTGGTATTTACGAACTCCTCAACCTGCTCAAGGGGATTTCCCATACCTGTAAATTCCACATTTTCAGGCAGTAAAACGGGCAGGTCTTCTTCAGGGACGGGAACTGTGCCACAGTTTTCACAGTATATTATCGGTATGGGCGTTCCCCAGTACCTCTGCCTTGAGATGTTCCAGTCCCTTAAACGGTAGTTTACGGTTTTTCTGCCTATCCCTTTTTTTTCAAGCTCGGCTGTTATTTTTTCTTTAGCTTCCTCTGAAGGCAGACCGTCAAAGCCGTTTGAGTTTATAAGTATCCCTTCACCTTCGTAAGCCTTTTCCTCAAAATCCCAATCCCCTTCAGGTGGTTTTATTACAGGTTTTATAGGTAAGCCGTACTTTTTCGCAAACTGGTGGTCCCTTTCGTCGTGGGCAGGGACAGCCATTATAGCTCCCGTGCCGTATCCCCAAAGCACGTAGTTTGCTATCCAGATAGGTACCTTCTCTCCCGTAAGGGGATTGATCGCATACCTGCCTGTAAATACACCTTCCTTTTCTTCAACTATGTTCCTTTCTTTGGTGGGCATAGTAAGGTATTTCTGGACGAAGCTCTCCACTTCTTCTTCCTGCTCAGTCCCTCTGGCAAGCTCAACCGCAAGGGGATGTTCCGGGGCAAGTGCCATAAAACTAACACCAAAAAGGGTGTCCGGTCTGGTGGTAAACACTTCTATGACCTGTGTTGAGTTTTCAACGGGAAACTTTACGGTAGCTCCTATGGACTTTCCTATCCAGTTTTTTTGCATGGTAAGTACTGCTTCAGGCCACTTTCCCTTCAGCTGTTCCAAGTCCTGAAGTAGCTGTTCCGCATAGTCGGTAATACGGAGAAACCAGGAAGGTATTTCCCTCTGGACTACGGGAGTATCACAACGCCAGCATTTACCTTCTATAACCTGCTCGTTAGCCAGTACGGTAAGGTCGTGGGGACACCAGTTAACGACGGCAGACCTTCTGTAGGCAACCCCTTTTTCGTACATTTTTAAAAATATCCACTGGTTCCATTTGTAGTAATCCGGACTACAGGTGGCTATCTCCCTGTCCCAGTCGTACGAAAATCCTAACCTTTTCAGCTCGTTTCTCATGTAGTCTATGTTTTCGTATGTCCACTTGGCAGGATGGACACCGCTTTTTATAGCCGCATTTTCCGCAGGCATACCGAAAGCGTCCCAGCCCATCGGATGTAGCGTGTTTTTCCCTTTCATACGGAGGTACCTGTTTACAACATCGCCTATGGCGTAGTTCCGCACGTGTCCCATATGTATTCTGCCTGAAGGATAGGGAAACATCTCAAGGACGTAAAACTTCTCCTTTTCCCTATCCTCTTCCGTTTTAAACAGTTTTTTTTCTTCCCATTCTTTAAGCAGTTCTTCCTCTATTCTTTTAAATTCGTATTCTTTGACCAATGTAATCCTCCTGTTAAGGTGAAAAATTTGTTTCCTTACTATATTGTAAAATAGTTATCAAAAAAAGTTTACGAGGTAGTTAATGGGATTAAGAAAGCTTATCGCCGTCTTTACGGCTGTTTTCGGAACGGTTTACGGAGACACACTTATACTCACGGAAAATAAGTACCAGACTTACGTTCAGGAAGAGGAGTTTATGCTTGCGGAAGGGGAAAACGTGATAGGTCCGGTAAGCCTTCTGCCTAACGCCCTGACAGACGGGCTTGACGTGGTGGGAAACAACGAAACGGTAAAAAGCATCATCTACGAAAAGGTAAGCAAGGACTGGAAGGAAAACCTCCTCGGCAAGTTCATAACAGTTGAGGGGGAAGGCAGGATAATCAGGGGCAGTGTGGTATCAATAGACGGAAAATACATTACCCTCAACACGAAAAAGGGCTTTGTTATCACCACACTTCCCCAGTTCCCGTCCCGTATCTCATCACCGCTCCGGTGGGAGGAGCTTTTTTCTCCCCAGATAACCCTGAAGGTAAATTCCCCTGAAGCAAAAAACCAGATAATAAAAATCCGTTATCCGGTTGAAGGCGTAAGGTGGGAAGTCCAGTACATACTGAAAGTCAGGAACGGTGTGAAAAAGCTGAAAGGTTTTGTGGTGATAAAAAACGACAGTCCTGTAGATTTCAGGAACGTGGACATAACCGTAAAAGGTAAAGGGATTAAAAAGGAATTTAAGCAGGTTTCCCTTCCGCCTTACACGGAAAAGAAGGTGCTTTTCACAAAAAGGGAGCTGTTTTCACAGTCGGACCTTTCCGAACTGCCTGAAGGGAAGGTTTTCGTTTACAGAAACGGCGTTTTTGAAAAAACAACATCACTCCACAACCTTTTTAAATAGATGGGAAAGCTTTTCGTCGTTGCAACCCCTATAGGAAACCTGAAGGACATCACCTTACGGGCTCTTGAAGTTTTAAAGGAGGTGGAGGTAATAGCCTGTGAGGACACGAGAACGACCAGAAAACTCCTGAATCACTACGGCATAACGGGAAAAAAGCTCGTTCCTTACCACGACCACAACGAGGAGGAGGCTTCCGAAAGGCTTTTAAAACTGCTTAAGGAATGTAAAGATGTGGCTCTGGTTTCTGACGCAGGTACGCCATGCATATCAGACCCGGGCTACAGGCTGGTCAGGAAAGCGTGGGAAAACGGCATACAGGTAGTTCCCATTCCGGGAGCCTTTGCAGGCGTGGTGGCTCTGTCCTCTTCAGGACTGCCTCCAGACAGGTTTTTATTCGTAGGTTTTCTGCCAAACAAAGACAAGCAAAGAAGGGAAGAAATACAGTTTTACAACGGGCTTGGCATTACTTACATTCTGTACGAAAGTCCTAAAAGAGTGCTGAAAACACTGAAGGTTCTGGAAGAGACCGCCCCAAACTCCCAAGTGGTGGTGGCAAAAGAACTGACAAAACTCCACGAAAAATTTTTCAGGGGAAAACCTGCACAGGTAAGAAAAATGCTGGAGGAGGACAGTTCACAGTTGAAAGGTGAGTTTGTAATACTGGTTTATCCTGTGGTTGAAAAAGAGGTAAGTCAGGAGGAGATAGAAAAAACTGTAAAAAAACTATCAGAAGAAGGCTTGAAAACCTCCCAGATAGCAAAAGCCGTATCAAAACAGTTCAACATTCCAAAAAGCCAAGCCTATAAAACGGTACTGGAACTGCTCAAAGAATAAAAAAAGCCTCCGTAAGGAGGCTTCACAGGTTTATTTTTCAGGTTTTTCGTCTATAGGAACCGCCGGTGGCATTCCAAGTGTTAACGCCCTTTTCCTTTCTATCATATAGTAGAGAACCGGAACAACAACCAGTGTTATCAGTGTTGATGCTCCCGTACCGAATATGAGGGCGATTGCCAGACCGTTAAATATGGGATCAAATATGATAACGAACGCACCGACTATGATTGCGGCGGCTGTAAGCAGTATAGGTCTTGTTCTTACTATACCAGCCTCAAGCAGTGCTTCTTCCACAGAGTAGCCTTCCTTAAGCTTGTCCTCCGCAAACTGCACCAGCAGTATTGAGTTCCTCAGAATAATACCTGCAAGGGCTATAAAGCCTATCATTGATGTTGCTGTGAAGAAAGCTCCAAGCAACCAGTGTCCCGGAACTATACCAACCAGCGTAAACGGTATTGGGGACATTATAACCGCAGGCATTCTGAAAGAGCCGAACCAGCCGACAAGCAGTATGTAAAGAACAACTATTGCCACGGCAAAGGCTATTCCCATGTCCCTGAAAGTTTCGTACGTTATCTGCCATTCACCGTCCCACTTGACGTAGTACCTGTCAACAAACTCCGGCTGGTGTGTAAGCAGTTCTTCCACACCTTTGCCGTCAGGCGTTTTTATCTGCTTTATCTTGTCCCACAGGTCTATAATCGGATAAACAGGCGAACCTATCTGGTCGTTGATATTTGCAATTACGTAAACCACTTTTTGGAGGTTTTTCCTGTATATGTCGTGCTGTGTTTTACCTTCCTCAACCTTTACAAAGGTGCCTATAGGAATTCCACCTTTAGGTGTGGGAATTTTCATAGCCAGCATTTTTTCAAGGTCTGTTCTGCTCTTGTCGTCAAGCCTTACGACGATGTTCACCGGATAAAGGTCTTCTTCAGAGTGGATAAAGCCGACCGCGTGTCCAGCAAGGGCTACCCTCATTGTTTTTACCAGCATTTCCTCGTTAAGCTGGTATTTCCTTACCTTTTCCCTGTCTATTTTCAGCCTGTACTCTTTCTGCGGAATGTTTGCGTAAATACCTATATCCACAATTCCGGGAGTTTCCTCAAATATCCGCTTTATCTCGTGTGCTATCTGTAGCTGAACCTCGTAGTCAGGACCGTAAACCTCAGCCACTATAGGAGACAGCACCGGAGGTCCGGGAGGCGGTTCAACAACCGCTATGTATTTTGCCCCGTTTTCCTTTGCTATCCGTGTAACGTCGTCCCTTATCCTTTCCGCTATTTCGTGGGACTGGGCTTTCCTTTCGTGTTTACCTATCAGGTTTACCTTTATCATCGCGTAGTGTGGACCTTCCCTCAGGTAGTAGTGCCTTGCCAGACCGTTAAAGTCAAACGGAGCCGGAACGCCTGCGTATATGACGTAGTTTTTAACCTCGTTAACGTTTTTCACGTAGTCCGCCAGCTTTTTAGCCACCAGATAGGTCGTCTCAACAGGAGTGCCTTCAGGCATGTCCAGTACGAGGAAAAGCTCACTTTTGTTGTCGTAAGGCAACATTTTTACAAGGACGACCCTTTTAACCAGCAGACCTACAGACACAACCAGAAGCAGTCCCATAGCCCCAAGGAATATCCACCTTTTAAGCCTGCTTTTAAACAACGGCATATATATTTTTTCAAACAGTTTTGCAAGGAAGCCGGCAGTTCTTTCCTCTTCCCTTTCAAGGTCTTCCGGCGTAAGCGTTTCCGCCTCGTGCTTAAGCCACCTTATAGCCAGATAAGGTGTAAGTATAAAGGCAACAAGCATTGAGAAGAACATCGCCACAGATGAGTTTATAGGAATAGGTCTCATATAAGGACCCATCATACCTGTCACAAAAGCCATAGGCAGAAGTGCAACGATAACGGCAAAAGTGGCAAGTATGGTCGGATTACCCACCTCGTCCGTAGCAACCACAGCCGCCTCGTCAGGTGGCAGTTTCCTCATCTCAAACCATCTGTGTATGTTTTCAAGGACAACGATAGAGTTGTCAACCAGAATACCTATTGAGAAGATAAGGGCAAACAGTGTTACCCTGTTAAGGGAGTAGCCGTACATCTCACTTAAAAAGAGGGCTATAGCCAGCGTAACAGGTATGGTTACGGCTACGATTAAACTTTCCCTCCAGCCCAGCGTAACGGCAATAAGTAGCACGATTGAGAAGGTTGCTATAAGCAGGTGTTCAATCAGCTCGTTAGCCTTTTCAGTAGCCGTTTCGCCGTAGTTTCTTGTCACCTTAACATGCAGGTCGTTAGGTATTATCTTCCCTTTCATACTTTCCAGCTTACGAAGGACGGTTTCCGCAACAACGACCGCATTACTGCCGGTTTTTTTAGCTATCGCCAGCGTAACGGCGTTGTAAACCTCGCTCCTGTCCCCTTCACCCTGAACGCCGTACCCGAACTGGACGTAGTTTGTTGGCTCACCTTCACCCTCAAAGACTTCAGCCACGTCTTTTATGAAAATGGGCTTGCCGTTGTAGACGGTAATAACGACGTTTTTAACGTCCTCAATATTTTTCAGAAACTCGCCTGTCCTTATTTTCAGCCTGTAGTTGTTCTGATCAAACTCCCCTGAAGGAAGTGTAAAGTTTGCCTGCTTCAGGGATTGGACAACCTGCGGAAGCATAATGTTGTAGGCGTTCAGCTTTGCAGTATCAAAATAAACGTATATGGTTTTTGGTTTTGAGCCTATTATGGTCGTTTCTGACACGTTTGTAAGCTGTTTAAGTTCGTCCTCTATCTGCTCAACGAACCTTCTTATTTCGTAGGAGCTGTAGTTTTTGCTGTAGAAGGTAAGTGAAAGGATAGGAACGTCGTCAATGGATTTTGGCTTTACTATAGGCTCCATAGTGCCGGGAGGCATACGGTACATGTTTGAATTAAGTTTACTGTGCAGTCTTACAAGGGCGTCCTCCGGATTTGAGCCAACGTAAAACCTTACGGTTGTTATCCCAAAACCGTCTCCCGAGTAAGAATAAACGTATTCAACCCCGGGAATTTCCCACATTATTTTTTCAAGCGGTTTTATCACCATCTTGTCTATGTCTTTAGCCTGAGAACCGGGAACAGGCACCATTATGTCTATCATAGGCACTACTATCTGTGGCTCCTCGTCCCTTGGTGTGGTAAGCACAGCAAACAGTCCCAGCAAAAGGGAAGCAAGGACAAGCAACGGCGTAAGAGGAGAGTTTATAAAAGCCTTTGCTATCCTTCCGGCAATTCCGTACTTTTTATTTTTAACGTCCATTCTTAACCTCCACTTTCACTGGTTTAACGAACCTTACAGCCTTCACAAGCCTTTTCCGCTTCAGATGCAACGATAACCATTCCCGGCTTTAGACCGGACAGAACCTCAACCTTTCCGTCAACCTCCTCACCTAACTTTACGAAAGTAAGGTGGGCAATACCTTCCTCGTCAACGACGTAAACGGCGTTCAGTTGTCCCCACTTTACGACAGCGGTTTTCGGTATGTATATCTTTTCACCTTCACCTATCTGGACTTTCAGCTTGCCGTACATTCCCGGCTTCAGCTCCTTATCCTGCGGAAGTCTTGCCTTTACCATAAAAGTCCTGCTCATAGGGTCTATGCTGTTGCTTTTTTCCACTATTTCAGCCTTATACCTTTTGCCGATTGTTTCTATGTCAATTTCTACCGTATCCCCAACGTTTACCTTGTTTATCAGGCTTTCATCTATCATTGACATAAACTTAAGGTTCTGGTCTCCTATGATGAAAATAGGCATTCCCGGAGCGGCCATATCACCAACGTCGTTCATCTTTTTTATGACCACACCTTCAAAAGGTGCTTTCACGTAAGCGTATCCCTGCATAATCTCCGCATACTTCAGTTTTGCCTTTACCTGCTTTTCTTTGGCGTCAAGCTGTTTCAGTTTTGCCTTGATTGCGTCAACCTGTGCTTTTGCCCCTATCATTTTCGTTTCTATCTCTTCCAGCTGTTGTTTTGACACGGCGTTTTCTTCGTACAGGTTTTTAAACCTTTCGTAAGTCCTCCTTGCAAACTCGTATCCCGCCTCAGCCGCCTTCAGACCGGAAAGGGCTTCTTCCCTTGCCTTTGCCAGTTCTTCCAGCCCTGCGTACGCTTCCTTTATGTTTTGCTTTATTTCGCTGTCGTCAAGGACTGCAAGCAGTTGTCCTTTCCTGACAAAATCACCTTCTTTAACGTTTATCTGGATTATCCTTGCCATAAGCTTGGTTGATACCTTTGCGTTGTTGTTTGATACTACAGACCCGTCAACCTGATAGGTTTCACCGATTTTTGTAGGCTCAACAACCATCGTAGGCAGTTTCACCACCTTTTTAGCTTCCTCTTCAGCGTACCCCGGTTCAACCCTCGGCGTGAGATAACCGCCTATCCATAGGATAAACACCGTAATCGGCAGAATGAAGAAAAGGAAAAACCTTATTACACTGCCCATTATTTTTCTCCTCCGTTGTTTTCTTTTAGTTGTCCTGCTTGGTATTTAAGCTCTAAAAGGGACATTTCAGCATCGTAAGTTGCCTTCGCCTTTTCAAACTTTATCTGGTCGTACATCGTTTGCGTATCCAGAAGGTCTATCATTGAAGCCATCTGGTTTTTATACCTTTTTTCCGTTATTTTCAGCACCTCTGCGGCGTACTTCAGGTTTTCTTCCGCAGTCTTAAGCCTGTCCTTTGCGGTGATAAGCTCCTTATAAGCCTTGAAAACGCTGAACTTTATAAACTCCTCAAAACCCTTTTTCATCGTTGAATACTGCTTGTAAGTTTCCTTTGCCGCCCTGTATTTGTTGTAAGCCTGAAACCCGTCAAAAAGCTTCCAGTTAACGCCAACACCTATCATAAAGCCTGTTCCGTCCGTACCGAACGGATTGTTTTTGTCGTCCATCTGGTAAGAGCCGAAAGCACCGACAGTGGGAAGCATATCGCCCTTCTGGAAGTCCGCATATTTCTTGGCGTTTTTAACTTTCAGCCTTAAGGCTATAAGGTCAGGTCTTTCCTTTAACGCAACTTCCTGCCAGTAGTTAACGTCCTTATCCGTGTCGCTGAACTTCAGCTCACCTACCACGTCTATTTCCGTCGGTTCAACCCCTTCACTTCCCATAGCAAGGAGAAGACCTCTCTTGGCTATAAGGTACTGGTTTTCCGCTTCCGTTATTTTGCTTTTTACCTTTGCAAGGTAAACCTTAGCCCTCAAAACGTCTGCGTATATTGCAAGTCCGTTGTTGTACATGGTTTGGGCTGTCTGGTAGTGCTTTTCCACGCTTTTGTAAGCCTGATTGGCAAGTTTGATAGCCTCTTTTGCCAGAAGTGCCCCGTAGTAAGCCTTCGTAACGTCGTATATTACCTTCTGCTTTGTTCTTGCCACGTCAAACTTTGTGGCTTCGTATTCCCTTTTACGAAGGTCTATTCCGGTGCTGATTTTTCCCCCAGCCCATATCGGCAGTTGGAACTCTATTTTTGTCTGCCAGTTGTTCCATTCCGGATATGAAGGTGGAGGGAAGTAAAGTCCCGGCATTCCCATGTAGTTAAACGCAGTCATATCAAGATACTTGGCTGAGCTCTGCATCGTAAGTCTGTGCTGGTTCAGTTCGTTCATCATAGCCCAGCCGGGAATGTTTGTTCTCATAAATACTTCACTGAAGGTTATGGTCGGAAACCTCATACCTTTCGTTGCCTTGTATTCAAGCTCTTTGCTTTTCAGCTTCCTTTTGTCCGCCTTCAGCTGGTAGCTGTTTTCCAGTGCTGTTTTTATAGCCTCCTCCAGCGTCAGCTCCTTACCAAACCCTGCCACGGTAAAGCCTAACAACAGCAGGAATATCCACCGTTGCTTCATTTTTCACCTCTCAACACAGAAGTTCATTTTTGATAAGAATATAAGAATATAATTATATCTCCACATTTTCCCGTTTGCAATATAAAACTGCCTACGGCTTTCAGGCGATAAGGTCTTCCAGATAGTCAGGGTCAAGTATCTCTATCTTTCCCCTCTCGGTGTTTACGATGCCCTCTTTTTTCCACTTGCTCATTATCCTTATGGCGGTTTCAACCGTCGTTCCGGTCATTTCTGCCAAGTCCTGTCTGGTTATAGGTGCTTTTATTACTATCTTGCCGTCCTCTTTTTTCCCTATTTTTCTTGAAAGCTCAAGCAGAAGGTTTGCTATCCTGCCTTCCACCTTTTCAGCCGCCAGACTTTTCAGCCTGTCGTAAGCCTCAAGCAACATTTTACTCGCATCACAGGTTATTTTAACCGCAAGGGCAGGATACAGGTTCAGTAGCTTTAAAAAATCCTTGTTTGAAACGTAAAGTACCCTCGTATCCACCAGAGCCTGTGCCGTGTAAGTGCTGGACGGTCTGGTGTCTCCCATAACCAGCCAGCCGAAGACCTCTTTAGGCGTCACAAGGCGGAGTATTACAGTTTTCCCGTCAGCGGTCTCCTTTATCAGCTTTACTATGCCGTCTATAACGATGTATATGCCCGGCTCGTCATCTCCCTCAAAGAATATATAATCGTTTTTTTTGTATTCTTTAAGGTGGAAGTATCTGGATATTTCTTTCAGGTCTTCATCGGGAATGCCTTCAAGCAGTGGTATATCTTTAAGGAAGTTTTCTTTGTCCATAATTTACCCCATTTTAAGGTTTTGGCACACTGCCCAGCAGGTATTTTATGTCGTCGTCCCTGAACATAAAACCTGCCCCAACGTAAACACCTATAACATCGCTGTTAAGCAAGTCCGAACCGCCAAAGCTGATAAAGAGAGGATTTCTGCCGAACTTGTAGGTAAAGCCCACGTCAAGCTGTGGATTGTCCGGCTCGTCTGTGGCGTACTTCCTGTCAAAGTTGTAAAGGTCAGCCTTCACAAGCAGGTTCCTTGAGAGCCTTAAGTCCAGTCCCACGTCTCCGGAGGAGTCCTTCAGACCTCCCCTTACCCAGAGGGATTTGTTCCACAGCTCAAGTATTTTGTGGGCGTACTGGACGTCAAACAGTATGCCGTAATCCCTCTTTACTATCTGCGTCGTCTTTCCGTCCGTAGTTATTTCCTCCTGTCTTGAAACCGTGCCGTTGCTGTTAGTTAAAACACCAAGGTATATGTAGCTGTCCTTACCCGGATACAGCCTTCCGGCTAAACCGGCTTTTTCGTCCTCGTTTCCCGTATGCTTTTCGCCGTACAGGACAATATCAAGCTCGGTTCTGTTTATGACGGAGAAGGGCTTTGAAAACTCTTTTATACCGGTGTTCGCATTGTCGTAAAGGCTGTCGTCGTTAACCAGTTTACCCAGCGTGCCTTTACCTTCATCTATTTTGGCAAGTATGCTGTCCAGCTTTTCAGACGCTTCCCTTATCCTTTCTATGGCTACCTTTATGTCCTGCCTGTTCTCCCCTACAGTGCCTTTTATGACCTTTGCCGCCTCCCCGATTTCGTCCAGCACCTTCGGAGTTTTTTCCCTTAAGGCAACGGAGGTTTCCTTCAGGTTTTTAATAAGCTCCCTGATGTCTTCCCTGTTTTCCCCTGTTATCCCTTCAAGGTTCTGGGCTATCCTGTCTATCTTCTGTATTAAAACCGGCAGGTCCCTACGGAGGCTGTCCGTTATTGCCACAATGTTGTCTATAGACCTTTTTACACCTTCCCTGTTTTCCTCAACAAGCTTATTGGTGTTTTCAGCCAGAACCCGTATGTTCTTTATCATATCCGTAAGGTTCCCTTCCTCAAGGGCTGTGTTCAGGTTGTCTATCAGTTTTCCTATTTTGTAAGCAATGTCCTTGACGGTCTCAAAAGCTTCTTCAGTAGAAGCGTAAACCTCCGTCCTTTCTATCACCCCACCGCTTGCCAGCCTTCCTGCTGACGGCGTACCCGGGTCTATGTATATGTATTTGTCTCCCATAAGACCAAGTGTTCTGACGTAGGCTTTGGCGTCCTTGTATATAGGTATTTTTGAGTTTATTTTAATCACAACCTTTACCCTGTTGTCTTCAAAGGTTATCTTCTCAACCCTTCCGGCTTTAACACCCTTTACCTGCACGTCAGCTCCGGGAGAGAGACCTTCCACCGCATTAAAGTACAGGTAGTACTCGTTCATCTTCACGCCGAACTCCTTACCGCTGAACGTTATGATAAGGTAGCCGGCTATAGCCGAGATAAACAGTACAAAAAGCCCAACTTTAAAGGCAGTATTCATCTTTCCCCCTATTTCTCAATTATTGTTTCTTCAACCTTCATGCCGAAATGTCTTCCTGCCTCTTCCACGTATCCAAGCACAAGGTCGCCTTCTTTCAGGTCAACCACCGACACAGGCGAACCGTCGTCCCTTACCAGTCTTATCGTTTCCGCATTCTGTAGAACGGCACTTAACCTTTTACCGTTGTATTCCGCTTCCACCAAAAGCATAGGTCTCCTTTCTATCTTTGCCCTGCCAACAACAACCGCCCGACCGTTCCCGTCTATGTCGTAAGCCATTACTTCCTTCCCTGCCTCAAGCTCACACAGGTAAACGGTTTTTCCACCGGGAACCCTCGTGTACATATGGACGGCTCCGGCGTTTACCCTGAAAGGTCTTGAAGCAACGTAAGGCGACTCTTCCGTCTCAGCGTGTACCAGAAGCATTCCGGCGGAGGAGTTTCCAACAAGCATACCTTCACCCCTTTTAAAAAGGGAGGTTGTGTCCACCGCAACCCTGTCTCCCATTCCAACAGGTATTACAGCTGTGATCTTTGCCTTCACCAGCTCTACCTTCTCCACCGTTTCCTTTATTATTCCAGCCACCCTTTTTATCTCGTTAAGGTCTTCCGTTTCCAGAACGACGCCCCTCACTCCCTTTTCCAGAATGCCCACGGCTATGCTCGCCTCGTCGTGGTTTTTCACAACCGCGTATATGTTGTCTGATTGGGCTATCAGGTTTTCCAGCGGAATTATGGTCCAGTCCGTAGTTTTCACTATAACTTTCTTACCGGACCTGGCAAGCTGTGCCGCCCTTTCCTCGTCCTTTTTGTTTTTTATAACAACCATAACGAAATCGTCAGACAGGTTGCCGTCCTTATCCACCGTGATAAACTTTACCCTTCCAAGCTTTTTCGCTTCTTCAAGCTTTTCTTCAGGTATTATGATGTAGTCAGCTCCCGATTCTATTGCCGTTGTAATTATCTTTTTATCGTAATTGGTAGCATCAACGATGAACTCTTTCATTATTTTACCCCGTTTGCTGTTTTTAATTAGATTATAATATCATCAAATATTAATCTTTAGCTTTCTTTTTAAAAACGGCAACAACAACCATACCTAAAAAGAAGGTTTTTGAAAAAACCATACTGAAGCCCCTTTCACCGAAAAAACGCTCTAGCTCGGAAGGAGTCCTTGCGTTCAGTATGCTTTCCATAAAGTAGTCGTACTCTTCCTTTGAAAAAACCTTTTCCCCGATAGGTCTGAAAATTCTGTTTGCAAAGAAAAATATCGCCTTAAACAGTGCAGGAGAAGGTTTTGATATGTCAAGCAGTCCCACGTGTCCCCCTTCCTGTAAAACCCTGTCAAACTCTACAAGGGCTGTTTTTCCGTCCAGATGGCGGAACACAAGGGACATAAGTATGGAAGAAACAGCTCCGTTTTTGAAAGGCAGGTTGTACGCCGATGCCTGCATAAAAACCGCCCTGCTGTCTTTGTTTTTTTCCTTTGCAGTTTTAAGCATGTTAGGTGCAACGTCTATGCCAAACGGCAGTGCTTCAGGATAACGGTCAGTTATTTTTTTCACAACCTCACCTGTTCCCGTTCCCACGTCCACAGGATACTTTCCTGCCGGCGTGTTGTTTACCAGTGTTTCCTGCCATTTGTCTATCAGACCGAAGGTGGCAAACCTTAAAAACCTGTCGTACCGCTTTACAACGCTGTCAAATATCTTTGCCGCTAACTTTTCCTGTCCCATTTTATTTTTTCTTCCATTTCGTCCCTACAGGCGTATCCTCAATCACAATTCCCATCTGGGATAGCTTCTCCCTTATCATATCCGCAATCTCAAAGTTTTTCTGCTTCCGTGCTATGTTTCTTATTTCTATTAACGCCTCTATAAGCTCCTTTTCTTCCTCTCCTACCACGCTAAATATTGCTTTTCTTTCTGATGCAAATTCCTCTCTATTTTCTTCTGGTACACACGGCTGTAAGCTGTCAAACAGACCGAATATATCCCTGCCTATTTTGTGTATTACCTCCTTTGCCTCCCTGTAAGACTCAAGGGCTTTTCTGGATATGCCCCCTTCCTTTACCGCCCTGTCTTTCAAGATGTTCATCTCCCTAACAAGACCAAACAGTGATGCAAGGGCTTCAGGCGTGTTAAAGTCGTCTCCCATGGCGGCGTAAAAGCCCTGCTCCGCCTTGGCTATCGCATCGTAAAGGTGTCCCTCAAAGTTTTCGTTTTCAGGCAGTTTTTTCAGCGTTTCGTATTCTTCCATTGCGTTTTTCAGCCTTTCGTAAGCTTTTTTTGTCTCCTCCATCTTTTCCCACGAAAAGTCAAGGGGACTTCTGTAGTGGACGGAAAGCACCAGTAGTCTCAATATGTCAGGCTCGTATTTGGCGTAAATCTCCTTAAGGGTAATGTAGTTCCCTAAAGATTTTGACATCTTTTGTCCGTTTACCGTCACAAGCCCGTTGTGTATCCAGTACCTTGCAAACGGCTTTTCGGAAAGGGCTTCCGCCTGTGCAAGCTCGTTTTCGTGGTGGGGAAACGTAAGGTCAAGTCCACCGCCGTGTATGTCTATTGTTTCACCAAGATGTTTAAATATCATCGCACAGCATTCTGTATGCCAGCCCGGTCTTCCTTTTCCCCAAGGGCTGTCCCACGCAGGCTCTCCGGCTTTTGAGGCTTTCCACAGTGCAAAGTCCAGCGGGTCCTTTTTCTTTTCACCCGGCTCCACCCTTGCCCCTGCAATAAGCTCGTCTATGCTCCTTTTTGAAAGCTTGCCGTAGTCCTTAAACTTCCTGACGGAAAAGTAAACGTCCCCTTCAACCTCATAAGCGTATCCCTTTTCTATCAGCTTTTGGATAAAATCTATAATGTCCGGAATGTGTGTGGTAACCCTCGGCTCAACGTCGGCAGGCTCTATCCTGAAGTTTTCCGCATCCTGGAAGTACTCCTTGATATACCTGTCAGCTATCACAGTAAAGGGCAGACACTCGTTTTTAGCCCTGTTTATTATTTTGTCGTCAACGTCCGTAAAGTTCCTTACAAACTGGACGTTGTATCCCAGATAACGGAGGTACCGTCTTATCATATCAAAAACTATTAAGCTCCTGCCGTGTCCAACGTGGTTAACGTCGTAAACCGTCACACCGCAGGTGTAGATTTTTACCTTTCCCGGATTTATAGGAACGAATTCTTCCTTCTGACCTGAAAGTGTGTTGTACACCTTTAAACTCATCTTACCACCTCCGGTTGTTGTTATAATTATAACCTAATTTTATATTTAATAGAGACCAACACAGGGAAAGGAGGCAATATTATGAACAATAGAAAAGATAAAATGCTCAAAGAGTACATACACGACCCTTACTTTACCAAAAAAAAGTACCCTGACCCTTCCGTCTGTGAAAAGTGCGGTGTTGTTTTCCACGAAGGTATTTTCCAGTGGCTTGAACCACCTCCCCCCGAAGCAAAAAAAATGGTCTGTCCAGCCTGTAGAAGGATAGAGGACAGGTACGAAGGTGGAATAGTAGTTCTGGAAGGGGATTTTCTGGCATCACACAAGGACGAAATAATGAACCTTATAAAAAACGTGGCTGACAAAGAAATGGCATACCGTCCCCTTGAAAGGATAATAAAAATAGAAGACGGGGGAAACAGGATAACCATAACCACGACTTACGAACACCTTGCCAGAAGGATAGGCGAGGCGGTAAACAGGGCTTACAAAGGGAAGCTTAACTTCCAGTATCCTGAAGGTCAAAAATACATAAGAGTACACTGGGAAAGGTAGTGTATGGTAAAGGTGGGCGTTGATACGGGAGGCACTTTTACCGATTTTATCTACCTTAAAGACGGCAGGTGGGAGGTTTTTAAGGTGCTTTCCACTCCGTCAGACCCTTCAAAGGCAGTTCTTCAAGGTCTTTCCCGTATAGAAGGGAATAAGGACATTACACACGGCTCTACCGTAGCCACAAACTCGGTGCTTGAAGGTAAAGGGGCTAAAACAGCCTTTATCACCAACAAGGGCTTTGAGGACATTATTTACATCGGACGGCAGGAAAGGAGAAGGCTGTATGATCTGTTTTACAGAAGACCCGAACCACTGGTGCCGGAAGAACTCCGTTTCGGTCTGGACTGTCGGATAGACAGTTCCGGCAACATAATCAAGGATATTGACGGTAAAGAACTGGAAAAACTGGTGGAACAGCTAAAGGAAAAAAAGGTTGAGGCGGTGGCTGTGGTTTTCCTGTTTTCCTTCCTTAATCCTGTCCACGAGGAAAAGGTAAGGAAAAGGCTTGAGGAGGAAGGTTTTTACCCTTCAGCCTCTTACCTTATAGTTCCCGAGTTCAGGGAGTACGAAAGGGCATCAACAACCGTAATAAACAGCTACGTTATGCCGAAGATGGACAGGTATATAAAAAACATACAGGAAAACCTTTCCGAAAAGGACAGGTTCAGAATAATCCAGTCCAACGGAGGTGTAATATCCCCCGAAACAGCA
This sequence comes from Aquificota bacterium, assembly GCA_013153765.1. Classification (GTDB taxonomy): domain Bacteria; phylum Aquificota; class Aquificia; order Aquificales; family Hydrogenothermaceae; genus Persephonella_A. Next base: position 773 of record JAADDT010000110.1, on the reverse strand, counting down.
AGGAAAGAACCGGTAAGAACCATACTGTCCGGTCCAGCCGGCGGTGTGGTAGGTGCCTTCCACGCGGGAAAGACGATAGGAAGGGAAAATCTGATAACCTTTGATATGGGAGGGACTTCAACGGACGTATCGCTTATAGACGGCAGGATACCGTTCTCAACGGAGGGAGAGATAAGACAGCTTCCTGTTAAGGTGCCTGTCATTGACATACATACCGTCGGAGCTGGTGGAGGCTCCATAGCCTATATAGATGCGGGAGGTTCTTTGAACGTTGGACCTGAAAGTGCCGGTGCAGACCCGGGACCTGTCTGCTACGGGAAAGGTGAAAGGCTTACCGTAACGGACGCAAACCTGTTTGCAGGCAGGCTGGTGTCGGAATTTTTCCTCGGCGGTAGTATGGAGCTGGACGTTGGAAGGTTAAACACCTTTTTTGAGCTTTACAGCCACCAGTGGAACATAAAACCGGAAAGGCTGGCTGAAGGGATACTGGAAGTGGCAAACGTGAAAATGGAAAAGGCTTTAAGGAGCATATCTGTAGAAAAGGGACACAACCCGAGGGAGTTTTCCCTGTTTACTTACGGCGGAGCCGGTGGACTGCACGCCGTCTTCCTTGCCCGCAGTCTTTCCATTCCGGAGGTCATCATTCCACCAAATCCCGGCACATTCTCCGCATTTGGAATGCTACTGGCTGACGTGGTAAGGGATTACTCCCTGACCGTAATGGCAGACGCAGACGAAAAAAACAAAGCCCGTATTGAAGAAAGCTTTAAGGT
>JAADDT010000063.1 GCA_013153765.1 Aquificota bacterium | reverse complement strand
CTGTCCTTACGTCAACAAGCCTGACTACCATCTGTATGTAAGTTTTCTTAAACTCAACCAGTCCGGCGGTAAGGTGCTGTCTGCCACCTTCCCTCCACGGGATAAACATCGGTACGAAAAATTTCGTCTTATCCGGCTCCACGGCAGTAATACTGCCTATAACTATAATGTCCACACCTTCAAGCAGTCCTGTAGGGATTACTTTTTTCAGATCAACCAGACCTGACTGGGACAGGAGCAGTTCTTCCTTGATTTTATCAAGGTCTTCACTTCTGGCAAGCATAATAAACCTGTTTGATTTTACCAGCCTGTCGGTAAGCAACTCCCTGACCATTCCTGCTGTCTTTTCGTCGCAGTTATCGGTTTTGCAGAAAATTACCGGAACGGAAATCCTTGCTTTCGGTCCCTCATAACTGACCGTTTGGTTAAAGTCCCTTTCTGTGGTTTCGGTCTTCGTTTTCAGTCCCGAACAGCCTGCAAGCCAAAAAGCCACAAAAACCAAAATCAGCCTTACCATCAACATCTCCAGTAGTTATAATATACTGTCTGCCGAATAATTGTGGAGGATTAACCGTAAAAGGTTGGAATACAAGTTTTTACTTTCATACCTGCTTATACTAATAGCATTATTTTACTCTTACAGGCAAGGGCTTGGCGTAGAAAAGAGCCTTTTCCTCAACTCAATAAGGGCGTTAGTCCAGCTTTTATTTTTAGGCTACGTACTGAAATTTATCTTCCGGCTTGAAAGTCCGGTGTATATGGTCTTGATACTGCTCTTTATGGTGGCTTTTGCCTCGTTTACGGCACAGAGGAGAGTTAAACTGGCTAAAGGGGGATACACAACAGCCTTTTTAAGCATATTTCTCGCTTCAGCAATAGTTATAGCCTCCCTCCTGATTTTCGGCATAATATCTTTCAAGCCTAACCAGATAATACCTGTAGGCGGTATGGTTGTCGGGAACGCTTTAAACGTTTACACCCTTACCGTTGACAGGCTTAAGGGGGATGCAAAAAATACGATAGATGTTATTGAGAACATCATAGCTTTAGGGGGAAAGCTGTCTGACGCCTTTTACTTCATAAAGAAAAACGCCGTAAGGTCAGCCCTTATACCGATGGTAAACATGCTACAGACCGTAGGAATAATACACATACCGGGGATAACGACAGGTATGCTCCTTGCAGGGGCAGACCCGTTAGAGGCTGTTTCGTACCAGCTTGCTATAATGTATATGATGGTGGCGGTGGCACTGTTTTCAGCCGTGTTTTCCGTCAACTTCAGCTACAGGCGGATAATAGAAACGGTCGTGGAAGAGGTATGAGGATTATTTACGACTTTTTATACGGGATTTTCCTCCTTCTGGCTTTACCGTTTTTTATCTTTTCGTCAAAAAAGAAGGGCTACAGTCCTGACCTGAAGGAAAGGTTCGTTTTATACCGGGAAAGGGAGGAAAACCTGCTGTGGTTCCACTGTGCCAGCGTTGGGGAGCTTAATCTGGCAAAACCGCTGATAGACCACTTCGGCAGGGAAAGGAAAATCCTGATCACCGTTTCATCACCACGGGGAAAGGATTACGCAAAAAAACTGTACCCGCAGGCAAAGGTAAGGACAGTGCCGTTTGATGTATCCTTTTTGATAAAACGTTTTTTAAAACTCCACAGACCTGATGCCCTCGTGGTGGTTGAAGGGGAGCTGTGGTTTAACCTGATAACCCTGTCAGGCAGAAAAATCCCTGCCGTTTCGGTAAACGCCCGTATTTCACCTTCCTCTTACAGGATTTACAAAAGGCTAAAGTTTTTCTATAAAAAAATCTTTTCGGCGTTCAGGCTTGTGCTGGCAAGGTCTGAAACGGACTACCGCCACATAAGGGAATTTCTGGACGACGGAAGCAGGCTCAAGCTGTGTGGAGACCTGAAATTCGTGTCCTCCCGCCCTTCAAAGCAGGTTGAGTTTTACGGTGACGGCAGGTTCATCGTGGCAGGGAGCACACACAGTCCGGAGGAAGAACTGATGCTCCGTATTTTTAAAAGATTGAAAGAAAAACACCCTGACCTTAAGCTTATACTTGCTCCAAGGCACGTGGAAAGGATAGGAGAGGTGGAAAGGCTGGTGAATAAGGAAGGTCTGACGTACACGCTCCGCTCCCGTTCAAAAAAGGCTGAAGGCGACGTTTACCTGATAGATACGGTGGGGGAGCTGGCAGGTTTTTACAGGCACGGTGATGGGATTTTTATCGGCGGAACTGTGGCTGAAGTGGGGGGACACAACGTTCTGGAGGCAGTTTTACAGGGGAAAAGAGTTGTTGTAGGTAAAAACTACCACAAAATAAAAGACACGGTTGAAGAGCTGTCAGAGGAAGGGGCTGTGGTGGTGGCGGAAGGGGAAAGGGAGCTTGAGAAGGCACTGGAAGAAAGCCTTACAGAAAAAGGAAAAGCCACAGGTTTTGAAAAAAAAGCTGAAAAAATATTTAATTGTTATGTGGAAAACCTGAAGAAGGTACTGGAATGGCAGAAGGCTTGAACACGGCACGGAAGTTTTACAGAATGGAAATGGGGGATTACTACACCTATATGGAGGTGGCAAACTCCGTTCCGGACAGTGAAACCGCCGAAAAGCTGAAAAAAATAGCACAGATGGAAAGGGAGCACGCTTTATTCTGGAAGGAGTTCCTTGAGAAAAGGGGGGAAAGCCCGCCGGAGGTGGGAAAACCCGTGCTGAAAATACTCCTGCTGAAAACCCTGTCAAAAGCCGTCAATCCGGTAGCGGTTGTCTCCTTCTTTGAGCTTGGTGAGGCGGGGGCTATAAAGCAGTACTACAGGTTTTTAAAAAGGGAAAAACTGTCAGAAGAAGAAAAAGCAAAGCTGAAAAAAATAATACTTGACGAGATAGAGCACGAGACCTTTTTTGCAAGACAACTGAACGAAAAGGGCGTGTCCAATATAAGGGACTTTGTCCTCGGTATGAACGACGGTCTGGTTGAGATACTGGGAGCTGTTGCCGGACTTTCCGCCGTCTATCTGAACAACCCTCTTATGGTCGGCGTATCCGGACTTATTGTTGGCATGGCAGGGGCATTGTCTATGGGGATAGGAGCTTTCATATCGGTCCGCTCCCAGAGACAGGTAAACGAGGCAAGGAAGGAGCAGATGGAAATAATCTTTGAGATAGCACCTGAAAGGGCTGTGGAGGAGTTCAAAAAAAGGCTCGTAAACTCGGGCATACCTTCCGAAATAGCACAGGAGGTAGCCCAAAAAGTAGGCAAAAACAGGGAAGCCCTCTCAAAACTCCTTATAGAAGAAACGGACGAAAACGAGATAAGGTCAGGTCTGTTTACCGGATTTGCCTATCTGGTTGGCGTTTTCTTCCCGGTTGTCCCTTACTTTTTCGCACCGAACTCTTACGTCGCACTTCCATTTTCCGTCCTTTTTGCAGGACTGGTTCTTACCGCCGTGGCGGTTCTGATTGCCGTTTTATCCGGCATCAGCATAAAAAAGAAAGTACTGGAAATGGTACTGTCAGCCTTCACGGCTACAGCGGTAGCTTACGGCTTTGGAAAGGTGATGCAGTCCGTTTTCGGAATAGAAATATAAAGGAGAAAGGATTATGCCTTACAGTATGACAGGATTTGGATACACGGTAAAAAGCTACGGGGATTACGACATAGAGGTAAGGATAAAATCCCTCAACAACAGGGGGATAGACATATCCATAAAGGGACCCAGAGAGATACTGTTTTTTATAGACCTTGAGCTTAGAAACCTGATAAAAAGGTATTTTGAAAGGGGAAGCTTTCAGGTTTACATAAACATAAAGTACCACCAGCCAAAGCTACTGCTTGACGTGGAAAACCTGAAGGTGGCTTTAAAAAGCGTTAAAGACCTGATGGAACAGCTGGGACTGTCTCCCTCTGACGACAAAATCTTTGAGCTTACGACCGGACTTGCCTCCGAAACAGAAGGGGAGGCTATAGACCCGGAGCTGAAAGAAAGGATAATAACAGCCGTTGAGGAAGCCTGTAAAAACCTGAAGGCTGAAAGGAAAAAAGAGGGGGAAAAGCTTATAGAAGACATAAAGGAAAGGCTTAAAATAATAGAACAGAACCTCCGTAAAATAGAGGAAGAAAAAGACCTGATAATACAAAAGGCAAAGGAAAAGGTTCAGGAAAGGCTGAAGGAACTGCTTGGGGAAGAGTATTCCGAAAGGGCTT
>JAADDT010000096.1 GCA_013153765.1 Aquificota bacterium | reverse complement strand
AAAGTTGACGTCATATTCACAACCGGCGGGACGGGTTTTAGTAAAAGGGACGTTACGCCCGAAGCCACAAAAGAGGCTATAAGAAAGGAAATGGTAGGCTTTGGGGAGGCTATGAGGATAGTCGGCATAAAGTTTACTCCAAAATCCCTCCTGTCCCGTGGAGTGTGCGGAATACTGGGGGACGCTACAGTCGTGGTTAACCTTCCCGGCTCAACGGGAGGGGTTAAGGACAACATAAGGTTAATTGCCCCACTGCTTAAACACGCCATAAGAATGGCAAAAGGTGAGAAAAAACACTGACAGGGCGGTTTTAGGCTTTGCCCTTATGTGGAAAGACAGGGAAAGGCTAATTCCCGTTGAAAGGGCTGTTCAGGAGGCTTTTTATCCTTTTTCTTTCCAGTCCGGAGAGTTTACACCGCCCTTTTCGTCGTACTACCACAGGGAGTTTGGAAAGCCACTGCTGAAAAAGTTTGTAATAACGCAGGGCTTGATAGAAAAAACGGAGATTGTCAGTATAAAGAAAAAGACCGTCCAGCTTGAGGGTACATTTGCCGAAGGTGGAAACAGAACTGTAAACATTGATCCGTTTTATATAGACATTGACCAGCTTGTCGTATCAACAGCCAAATTCAGGGGAAACAGAATTTACGCAGGAGAGGGGGTTTACCTTGAGTTAGAGCTGTTTTACCACCACCGCTCCTTCCGTCCGTTTGTGTGGACTTACAGGGATTACGAGGAAAACATACCTTTTTTCAATCTGGTAAGGGACAGGATTAAGGGCTTTTTCGTTTAAGCCTTGCCCGAACCTGCCTTTCCCAGTTTTCTTTTATTACCTGCCTGTCCATATCAAGCTGTGGACTGTCCCTGTAAGGCACGGCGTACGGGGAATTTGCAAGCCTTTCCCTTTCCTTTTCCGGCAGTGGCGGTATCTCTCCCTTCAGGGTGGCGACGGTAGAATGACTTTTCCTTCCAACAGGCTCTACCAGACCTATCTTAAAGCCAGCTTCCACCAGACCTTTCCTGACTCCCAACGACGCACTGTAGGTTGACAGAACCGCCCTTTCTTCCATAAGGTTTTTTACCACTTTAAACAGCTCTACAGTCCACATCTCGGCGTTTACCTTCGGTGAGAAAGGGTCGTAAAAAACCGCATCAAACCTGCCCTTCAGGTTTTTTAAAACCTGCCGTCCCTCCCCAAAAACCACCTGAAGCCTGAAGTTTTCCCCCCGTGCTGTATAAACGTTCCCTTCAAAACCGCCTGAAAGTATCTGTTCATAAATCGGCTTTAGCTTTTCAGGGAGGGAAAGCTTTTTTATCCTTTCAAAAACAGACCTGTCCTTCTCAACGGAAACCACGTTTAAAAAGGCTGAAGGGTTGTTTTCAACGGCTACCTTAACGGCTACAGCCACGTTATATCCCAGACCAAAACCTACATCAAGCAGGTTTACACTTTCCTTTTCCCGTGCAAGGCGGTCTATACGGCTCGGTAGAACGAACTTGTGGAGGCTTTCCGTGTAAGCCCCTGCCTTTGTGCTGTGGTAAGCCTCGTTAAACTCTTCGTTGAAAAAAGTTTCCGTGCCGTCGGCTGTTTTTATTTTTTCGTACATTTAGTCCCTTCTGCTTTCCTCCTGAACGACCTTTACCAGATACCTTACCTTTTCCACTTCCATATCGGGCATAAGACCGTGCCCAAGGTTGAATATGTGTCCCGTATCCTTCCCCCATTTTTTAAGTATTTCCACAGCCTTTTCCCTTATTACCGGCTTTTCGGCGTAAAGGACTACAGGGTCAAGGTTTCCCTGTGCCGCCGCCTTACCGTCCAGCTTTTCCTTAACGGTGGAAAGGTCTATCATCCAGTCAACGCCGTAAACGTCAGCTCCGGAGGTGATCATATCGTCAAAAAATCCTGCCACGCCGCGGGTAAAGTGTATTACAGGCTGGTAGTCCCTTTTCAGACCTTTTATTATTTTTTTAACCGGCGGAAGGGCAAACTCCCTGTAGTCGTCCGGAGACAGGTATCCTCCCCAGCTGTCAAATATCTGGACGGCGTCAGCCCCGCTTTCTATCTGGAAGTTAAGGTAGTCTATAAGCATATCCGCAAGTTTATCAAGCAATTCCTTGAAAGCGTCAGGGTGGTTATACATAAAAGCTTTTGCCTTTTTAAAATCCTTTGATGTTCTGCCTTCTATCATATAGGCGGCAAGGGTGAACGGTGCTCCACAAAAGCCGATTGTGGGTATTTCCCTGTTTAAAGCCCTGTTAACGCCTTTTATTATCTCACCTACGTAATAAACCTCCTGCCTGTTGAAAGGCTTCAGCTTCAGTATGTCGTCCGGAGTTTGTATCGGGTTGAAGAAGACGGGACCTTCCCCTTCCCTGAACTCAAACTCCATACCAATAGCCTCAAGTGGGGTGAGTATGTCTGAGAAAATTATTGAGGCGTCAACACCAAGCAGTTTACGGGGCAGTACGGTAGCCTGAACGGAAAGGTCAACGTCCTTGTAAAACCTTACAAAATCACCGGCTTTTTCCCTTAAAGCCCTGTACTCGGGCATATACCTTCCTGCCTGTCTCATAAGCCAGACAGGTGTCCTTTCTATAGGCTCCCTGTGGCAGGCTCTCAAAAACAGGTCGTTTTTCAGGTCTTTCATACTCTCTCCTTTTTTTCAAAAATTATAACAGTTTAACCGTTTTTCTGGAAACGGCAGGCACAGGTTTAAATGAAGTTCAATCTCAAGTTCGGGATAGGGGGAGACAACCAGATTTTAAGCGGTTTTCAGGACGGCAGACCTGCCAGAAGTTGTTAAAAGTCCAAATGTAGTATATATTAATAATAGAAATATAAGTAAATCCTAAATTCTGTATGGAGGTTGGACAGATGAAAAAACTGATTGCAACTGCAGTACTCGGCGTTGCTATTTCTGCAACAGGAGCACTGGCAGTGGACGGAGCCGCTTTATTCAAATCTAAAGGCTGTGCCGCATGCCATCAGCCTGCTACTGACACGGTAGGACCATCTCTGAAAAAGATTGCACAAGCTTACAAAGGAAAAGAAGCAGATTTAATTAAATTCCTGAAAGGCGAAGCTGAGCCAATCGTTGATCCAGCCAAGTTCAACGTTATGAAGCCACAGCTGAACGCTACAAAAGGAATGTCTGACGAAGAGCTGAAGGCTCTCGTTGAGTTCATGATGAAACACTAACCTACCAGGCCCCTTCGGGGGCTTTTTTACTGTAAGTATTTCCCGTATTTTTCCCTATGTTTTTCCCTGTTAGCTTCCTGATTTTTCTTGACAAAAAACACAGCTCCGGCAACCATAACCAGAACACCGGCTATTATTAAGAAGCCTTCTACAAGACCGTTAGCATTACAGAAAACGCCGAACGCGGAGTAAGGGTCACACTGTTCAAGGGTTTTATTTCCTATTTTCTCGGCAGAGTTTATACCGTCTCCCATCATAGCCGTCCTACAGTTTTTGGATAAATATACCACAAAAACAGTCCTGACCGGAAAGTTAAAAACTGAATTTGGAAAATTATTGATAATAATCAATTATTGACCGTGATTAGTGAAAGTTTATTAACGGAGTAATACCTTAACTAATATGACTATAATTTTTGGAAATGGAGGGAACAGTTATGAGAAAAGTCTTAGCAGGGCTTGTTAGTATGGGCTTACTGGTTTCAGCACCGGTATTTGCGGAAGAAATACCGAAAGACCAGAAAGAGATAGAGAAACAGATCAGGGAACTGGCTGACAAGTACGGCTGTTCTACCTGTCACGACATTGACAAGCCTAAAAACTCCATACCTTTCAGGGTGATAGCGAAGGAGTATCAGGGCAAGCCAGATGCGGTGAAAACGCTCGTAACAAGCATCAAAGGGGCAAGTTTTGCAAAATGGCAGAAAATAGGACCTGAAAAGTACGGTATGAAGCCTAAAGCTATTTATATGCCAAGACAGAGGTCCATCCCTGAAGAGGAAGCGGAAAAGATAGTAAAACTGATACTGTCTTTAGATACGAGTAAGGTGCAGGTTAAAAAATAAAAAGACCGTCAAGCCCCTTTTCGGGGCTTTTTTATTCCTCTATGTAAACGTACTCGCTTTTGTACCAGCCCCATACTGTCGGGAAAACGTTTTTCAGCCTGTTCCTGACGGCAAGTAGTTCTTCCGGAGCGGCGATAAAGATCATAGGTTGTTGCTCACCTATTATTCTGAAGGCTTTTTTGTAAAGCTCGTCCCTTTTTTTAGGGT
>JAADDT010000016.1 GCA_013153765.1 Aquificota bacterium | reverse complement strand
AGATGTCAGGGAACAGGATACCTGCAGGAGCCCTGTGATGCCTGCAACGGTCGTGGACTGGTGATGAAAACGGAGACGGTAAAGGTCAGAATTCCCCCCGGCGTGGACAAGGGAACCAAGTTGAGAGTGCCGGGAAAGGGACACAGCGGAAGGTTTGGAGGACCGGCTGGAGACCTGTGGATAATCGTTAACGTCCAACCACACTGGCTTTACGAAAGGAAGGGAGACAACCTGTACGTGAAAGTAAACCTGAACGTGGCTGAGGCAATAACCGGAACGGAGATAGAAATACCTACCATAGACGGCAAAACGGAAAAGGTAAAAATACCGGAAGGTACCCAGAGCGGACAGCAAATCAGGATACACGGCAAAGGTATGCCAAAACTAAAATCCTCCGGATACGGAGACCTTGTGGTTGTGGTTGACGTTAAAATACCTGCAAAAAAAGAGCTTTCAAGGAAAGCAAAAAAACTGGTGGAGGACTTGGGAAAGGAACTGCCGAAACCACAAAACAGGTTTGAAAAACCTTAAAAAGAGGTGTTGAGCAATGAAAAAAGACAAGAAAAACAAAAAAGAGCCACTATATATGATAGGAGCGGTTTCCCGCATGTTTAACATCCACCCACAGACCTTAAGGCTTTACGAAAGGGAGGGACTGCTTACCCCTTCAAGGACTGAAGGAAGAACCAGACTGTACTCTCAGGAGGACATAGAAAAGCTGGAGTTCATACTGTTTCTGACGAGGGAGCTGGGAGTAAACCTTGCGGGAGTGGACACCATACTGAGGATGAGGGAACAGATGATCCAGATGCAGAAACAGATAGAATACCTGCTTGAGTTCATTCAGGAAGAAATAAGGAGAAGGTACGCAGAAAGCCTTGAAGAACAACAAAACGCCCTGATGAGAATTCCTAAAGTGGAAATTACAAAGGTGGAAGAGTATATATATAATAAGTACAGAAAAGATCAGGAAGGAGACTAATTTTGGAAGAAGGTCTTCGGAAAGAGGTTGAAAATAACTTCCGGGAAGTTTACGGCTACATAAAAACCATACTTGACGAAGAGCTTTCCTCCCTTGAGCCTGAACGGATAGAGGACGGCGTAAAAATAGTCGTTGAACAGGAAGACCTTTACGAAGACTGGATAGACAAAATAGACTCTGCCCCACTGCCGGAGCTGGAAAAGATAGAGCAGATACCCCACAACGACGGGATACATCTGAAAATACTTTACTCCCTTACCGTTGACGAGGCAAAACAGGAAAGGAAAATAAAAATAAAAAGCAACGGAAAGATAGACGTTTACAACTACATAATAACCCGCAGGGACATAAACGGAAACAGATTTAGAATAAAAATAGAGTACGACACTTACGGAAACCTGATATTCACCCTTGAAAAGGAAAGCTGAATGAAAAAGCTGATATACTCACTGCCGGCTTCCCTTTTTGAAATCTTTGCGGTTGAGTTTAACGGCTACGGGATAGAAATACTCAACAGGGACGAAAGGGAGGTTGTGTTTGCCGTTTACTCACAGGAAGAGGAGCTTGAAGGGATAAAGGCAGGTATAAACGGTATTTTTGAGGAGCTGGGAGCAGGCAGTCTCATTCTGGAAGAGGAAGTGCCTGAAGAAAACTGGGAAGAAAAATGGAAGGAAAACTTCCGTCCCATAGAAGTCCCTCCGTTTATAATCATTCCCGAATGGGAGGTTTACGACGGAGAGGAGCTTATACCTGTAAAACTGAAGATAGGAATGGCTTTCGGGACGGGACTGCACCCTTCCACCCAGATGGCACTTTCCCTGATAGGCAAGTTCGTTAAAGAAAGGGACAAGGTACTTGACATTGGAACGGGAACGGGAGTACTTGCCGTTGCCTCTGCAAAACTGGGAGCAGAAGTTGATGCGGTTGACATTCAGGAGGAAGCAGTAAGGGAATGTAAGGACAACGCTTGGGAAAACGGCGTCAAGGTAAACTGCGTTAAAAAATCCCTTAACGAAGTGGAAGGGACTTACGATACGGTGCTGGCAAACCTTCAGATAGACATATTCAGGGAAGGTATGGAAAAACTTGCCGGACTGTTTAAAAAATACCTTATAATAAGCGGTATATACGGTCAAAAAGAAAGGGAAGAACTGCTGAAAATGGCAGAAAAACACGGTTTAAACCTGATTGAGCAGGTATCAAAAAAAGGAGAAGCACCGGAAGGGGGAAGCTGGTATGCATTCGTCTTTACCCATAAACAGGTACATTGACCACTCTAACCTGAAGCCCTACGCCACGTACGAGGACATAGAAATACTGTGTAAGGAAGCCCTCCAGTACAACTTTTACGCCGTATGCGTAAATCCTTTTTACGTCAGGCAGGCGAAAAACAACCTGAAAAACAGCACCGTCAAGGTATGCAGTGTGATTGGCTTCCCCCTTGGAGCAAACTCCCCAAAAACCAAGCTGGTTGAGGCATCTACAGCCGTTAACGACGGAGCGGACGAGCTGGATATTGTGTGGAACATCGGAGCTTTCAAGTCAGGATACTACGACTTTGTGGAAAACGAGCTGAAAACCATCATATCCTATACCCAGAACGTAGTCCACAAGGTAATAGTGGAAACAGCCTACCTGACGGAGGAAGAAAAAAAGACAGCCCTCAACATAGTAATAAACGCAGGAGCGGAATTCATAAAAACCTCAACAGGATTTGCCCCGTCCGGAGCAAAGGTGGAAGACATAAAAATGTGGAAAAAGCTTGCCGATGGTAAAATAAAAATCAAGGCGGCCGGTGGCATAAGGGATTACCACACTGCCATTATGATGATACAGGCAGGAGCGGACAGGATAGGAACCAGCCACGGCGTCCAAATCGTAAAGAGGCTGTGAAAAATGTACACGCCGGAAAAGGAAAAAGAGCTTATTGAAAAGACGAAAGAGCTTTTAAAACTGGACATATCAAAGATAAAAACCGCTGAAGAAGCTTTAAAAGTAATAAAAGAACTGCGTGAGGTAATAAAGTACCACGACTGGCGGTACTACGTGCTTGCCAGCCCTGTAATATCTGACTACGAGTACGACAAGCTGTTCCGTATGCTGGTAGAACTGGAGGAAAGGTTTCCCCAGTTTATCACGCCGGACTCACCTACCCAGAGAGTAGCCTCCGAGCTTACCAAAGAGTTTCCCCCTGTAAAACACCTTGCACCTATGCTTTCCCTTGAAAACTCTTACGACGAGGAAGACCTGAAGGACTTTGACAGGAGAGTAAGGGAGATTACCGGACTGGAAACGGTTGAGTACTCGGTAGAGCCTAAATTTGACGGAGCAGGAATAGCACTGGTTTACGAGGACAACCTTTTTGTAAGAGGAGCAACGAGAGGAGACGGGATAATAGGAGAGGACATTACCCAGAACCTTAAAACGATAAAAACCATACCCCTATCTGCTGACTTTAAAAGCTACGGCATAAAAACGATAGAAATAAGAGGAGAAGTCCTTATCCGTAAAGACCTGTTTAAAAAGCTGAACGAGGAAAGGCTTGAGGAAGGTCTGCCACCTTTTGCAAACCCGAGGAACGCGGCGGCTGGTTCTTTAAGGCTACAAAACCCTAAAGAGGTGGCAAAAAGAGGACTGGAAGCGTTCGTTTACCAGATTACTTACGCCGTTGACGAAAAAGGGAACAACCTGCTTGGGACGAAAATAAAGAAGCACAGTCAAGCTATACAGATGCTACACAGCTTGGGATTTAAAACCCCCTACAAAGAGCTGAAAGTGTGTAAAGGTATTGAGGAGGTTATAGAATACTGCCGTCTATGGGAGAAAAAGAGGGACGACTACCCTTACGAGCTGGACGGTATGGTAATCAAGGTAAACGACATATCCCTTTACGAAATACTCGGTTCAACCTCCCACCACCCCAGATGGGCTATAGCCTTCAAGTTCAAGCCCAGACAGGCAACAACCAGAATAATAGACGTTGTTTTTCAGGTAGGCAGGACGGGAGCGATAACCCCCGTTGCCAAGCTTGAGCCGGTAGAAATAGGAGGCGTTGTCGTCTCCTCCGTATCCCTGATAAACGAGGATTTTATACGGGAAAAGGACATAAGGATAGGAGACCTTGTTCTGGTGGAGAGAGCGGGAGACGTCATACCTTACATAGTTAAGGTGATAAAAGAGGCAAGGACTGGTAAGGAAAAGCCCATACAGTTTCCCAAAAACTGTCCCTCCTGCAACTCTCCTGTGGTAAAACTGCCGGGAGAGGCAGTATGGAGGTGCGTCAACGCAAACTGTCCTGCACAGGTTATAGAGCGGATTATATACTTTGCCTCCAAAGACGCAATGGACATTAGAGGTCTCGGCAGAGCGATAGTTAAAAAGTTCTACGAGCTTGGATTTTTACGGAGCA
>JAADDT010000069.1 GCA_013153765.1 Aquificota bacterium | reverse complement strand
TCCGATAAAGAATACCTGCTTACCGCAGACCTGAACCTTCAACAGGTGGAAAAAACGAGACAGGTATGGCCGTTTTTCAGGGACAGGCGGAACGATACATACCAGCCAATAACAAAACTGTGGCTTGAAAGGTAGCCTAAAGGGACTTTTCCAGCATCTTTACTATTCTGTCCGGCAGACCGTCCCTGTTTTCCCTGTTTACCTCAATGAGGAGGCTGTCAGGCCGTCTTTTTATCCAGCTTACGACAGGATGGAAGTTTTTCAGGGGGACTGTGGCAACTACGTTAACATCTTCCGCCGAAAAAACCTCCCTTACAGCCTTTTCAAAGTTATCGGAAAAAAGCTCCATCTTTCCAATCTCGTCTATAACGATGAGGGGCGTCCCTTCCTCCAGTGCCTCCTTCAGAATGGGAACGGCAAACCTTTCAAAATCCTCCACAAAAACGCTGTAAGAACCTACCTTAAACGGACTGCTACCCTCCTTTGAGGCAAGTAATACCTCCCTGCCGTCAAGGGAAACCGCCTTAAAACCAGTTCTCCTTCCAGTCCTGTCCCTTATCTCCTCCGTATAAAAGCCTTTTGCCCTGTCCTTAAAACGCTCCGCCACCTTCTTTACCACTGTGGTCTTCCCTATACCCGGCTTTCCCGTCAGGACGATTTTCATAACAAACTTCCTCCCAAAATTTGACGCATAATTCCTAATGTATATATTTAAGTGTATAAATCCAATACAAGGTGGTACTATGGCGTTAAAAACCGGAAAAGTAAGGAAAAACATAACCATATCCAGAGAGGCTGAAAGGAAGCTTAAAGAACTGGCGGAAAAGGAAAAAAAATCCCAGAGTGCTGTCATAGAGGAGCTTATAAATCAGGTGTATAAAAAAACGGAAAAAAAGAAGAAGTTAGAAGCTCTTAAAAGGATAAAGGAAAGGAGGAAATATTTTGAGGGGATAGACCCTGACATCACTATCCAGAAAATCAAGGAGCAGATGGGGAGTGAACTATAAGAGAGTATTTGTGGACGGGAACGTTATTCTGGATTACTTCCTGAAAGACAGACCATTCAGCAAGTACTCGGAAAAGGTGATTGATTACCTTGTGGAAAACGACGTTAACCTTTTAACAAGCTGTGATTTGATAACAACCGTTTATTACGTTTTAAGCAAAAAGGACAAAACCGAGGCTATGCTCAACATTAAAGATGCCGCCGAACTTTTTTACATCATTCCTTTCTCAAATGAGGAAACTAAAAAAGCCATAGAATTAATGGAAAGGGACAAAAACTTTAAAGACCTTGAAGACACGCTCCAGTATGTTCTGGCAAAGGAAAACCAGTGTGATCTGATAATATCTAACGACGAAAACTTTTTCTCTCCGGACATAAAGGTAGTAAGCACTAAAGAACTGGTAGAGACATTTTAAATAAAATGGTGTATTCTTTTCCTATTTTTTACCCATTATCAACGGCTGAACAGCCAGTTATTTTGTAAAATTTTGAAAAGGAGAAGTAATGGGAAAATACAGACTGCCGGCAGAATGGGAAAGGCATACCGGAACCATAACAACATACCCGCAGGCTTACGAAACGTTTTTTGACAGGCTGGAAGAGGCTAAAAACCGCTTTGTTGAAATGGTAAAGCTCATATCGGAAGGGGAGAAGGTTTTTATAAACGTGAACGACGAAAAGACCAGAGAGGAACTGGAGGAAAAGCTGAAGAAAGCTGACGCAAACCGTAAAAACATCACGATTTTCATAAACAGGACAAACGACGCATGGGCGAGGGATTACTGTCCTATCTTCGTTAAAGAAGGTGAAAAAACGGTAGCGGTAAAGTTCAGGTTTAACGGCTGGGGGGAAAAGTACCCTTACCAGCTGGACGACACGGCGGGAGAAAGGATAGCAGACCTTCTGGGGATTGGGAAGGTAAAGGTGGATATGGTACTGGAAGGTGGCTCAATAGACACGAACGGTGAAGGCTGTTTAATAACCACCGAAAGCTGTCTGCTGAACCGGAACAGAAACCCGAACCTTTCAAAGGGGGAAATAGAGGAAAACCTGAAAAAGTACACGGGAGTGGAAAAGGTGCTCTGGCTTGGGGAAGGTATAGTGGGGGACGACACAGACGGACACGTTGACGACATTACAAGGTTTGTAAGCGGTGATACTATCATAACGGCGGTTGAAAAGGACAGGGAAGACCCTAACTACCTGCCTCTTATGGAAAACTTTGAAAGGCTCAAAACCTTTACAGACCTGAAGGGAAACCCTTTCAGGATAATAACACTGCCTATGCCGGAGCCGGTTTACTACCAGTACCCTGACGAAGATAAACCTGCAAGACTGCCTGCCAGCTACACCAATTTTTACATATCAAACAGGTACGTTATAGTGCCTACATTTAACTGTAGGCAGGACGAACAGGCTTTAGAAATTATACAGAAAGCGTTTCCAGACAGGAAGGTTGTCGGTATTTACGCTTACGACATAGTGGTAGGACTTGGAGCTTTCCACTGCCTTACGATGCAGGTGCCGGAATGATAGCAACCAAAAGATACGACAGCTTCCAGTTTGACAGTTTTTTAACACTCCTTGGGGAAAAACTGGCAGAAAGGGGAATAAACGTTATAGGGGAAAAGAAGGTAATTGACGCCGTTCTGCCTAAAATAACAGTACTGACCGTAGAAAAAGGGGGAAAACCATTCCGCATAAGCGTGGTTTACGACAAAAACGGTATTACGGCTACGGCGGTAGGTCTAACAGAGGAAAACCTTAAAAAAGAGGTGGAGGAGATTTTCAACACTATTTCCTTATAAAATACCTGTCGTCAACCCAGCCTTGATAAAGCCTGCCGTTTTTCTCGTATATCACCTTTTTCCAGTGGTTCGCCTTCCTGCCGATTACCCTTACCTTTGCTCCTTTTCTTATGACCGTGATTATCCGGGAGTTGACCGAAGGCTTTTCACGGAGGTTTACGAAAACCTTTGCCACAAGGTAGTCTTTTTTTACCGCAGTTTTGACAGGCTTCACTTCAGGGGCTTTTTCTGACCGGCTTTTTTCCTCCACTTTCGGCTTTTCCACAGCCTTTACCTGCGGTTTTTCCTCCACCTGCGGTGGTTTTGTCTCCACAGACCGGACTGTTTCAACCCTGACCTTCCTCTCCCTGTCCTGAAACAGTATTTTTTTGAACAGGTAAAGGTCTATCACTCCCACCGCCACCACAAACAGAATTAACACTGCCTTTTTCAACCTTTTTCTTCTCCCTTTTTTTTGAAAAATACTCCTTAAGGAGTTTTTCCGCCCTCCCGTCAGGTATGTAGCCGTATTCCACCCTGTATGGGGATTTTTGATCAAAAACCCTGTAGTTGCTTATTACAGCTCCCATTTTTTCGTTAAGTGAGGCGAAATAAACCTTATTTATACGGGAATGGATTACTGCTCCGGCACACATAAGGCACGGCTCGTTCGTTATGTACATCACCGCGCCGTCAAGCCTCCACCTTCTCAGATTACGGCAGGCGTCCTGTATTGCCACTATCTCTGCGTGGTGAACCGCATTACAGTCCACAATCCTCCTGTTGTGTCCTCTTCCCACAACCTTTCCGTCAAGGACGACGACCGCACCGACAGGCACTTCGTCAATGGCAAGGGATTTTAACGCCTCCCTGTAAGCCTCCTCTAAAAAAACCTTATGGTTTACTTCTTCTGACATTCGGGGCAAATCCCGTAAACTTCTATAGAGTGTCCTGTAATGTCAAAACCGTGCACTTCTATAAGCTCTTCCTTAAACTTGTCAAAGGGACAGTTGTCTATAATAACTATCTTCCCGCACTTTTCACAGACCAGATAGTTCTTTTTGTCAGGCAACGCAAACCTTGCCTTGTCCTCGTTCATCATATAGGACTTTACAACCAGACCTTCCTTTGTAAGCATTTCAAGATTTCTGTAAACCGTTGACAGGCTTATGTCTATACCTTTATTTTTCAGCTCCATAAATATCTGCTCCGCATTAATCGGATATTCAGCCTGCTCAAGGACTTTCAGTATTGCTTCCCTCTGTTTTGTTTTTCTGTAGCCTTTTGGTATTGTAAGTTTTTGTTTCTGTTTTTCCATATAACTCTCCCGCCGTTGGTTAAAAAATTATTTTAACACCATTAAATTTATGTTTAACAGGATTACTTACAAACGCTGTTTTATATGATAGACAACAGGGATAACCGTAATTTAACTGCTTTATACTTGCTAACACATATCCTTTGGAGGTGTCTGCCATGCCGGAAAAGAAAGACGAAGTCCTTTTAAAAGTAAATGAAGTGTATTACCCTCCCAAAAGAGTGCTTGAAAAGGCACTGATAACCGCAGAAGAGTTTGACAGAATGTACAGAAGATCAATTGAAGACCCTGAAGGTTTCTGGGGCGAGCAGGCGGAAAAGGAATTACACTGGTTTAAAAAGTGGGACAAGGTA
>JAADDT010000095.1 GCA_013153765.1 Aquificota bacterium | reverse complement strand
GCAAAATGGCTTTACTACAGGTTCAATATGAGCTGGGAAGAGTTTATGAAGAAACATCCACACTGACGGAAAGGGGCTTTAAAGCCCCTTTTTTCAAATCAGGTCTTTTATCTGCTGGTATATTTTTATGGTAGCCTTTGACTTGTTCAGCGTGTAAAAATGCAGACCCTTGACGCCGTTTTTAAGCAGGTCTTCACACTGCTTCACCGCAAACTCAATGCCGATTTTTTCCACGTCTTCAGGACTGTCTGCTACTGCCTGTAGTTTTTTAACAAGGTCAGGCGGTATTGTGGCACCGCACATATCGGCAAACTTTTTTATCTGTTTAAAGTTAGTTATGGGCATTATTCCCGGAATAACCGGTATTTTTATGCCGGCTTTTTCTACCCTGTCCATAAAGTCGTAAAAATACCTGTTGTCAAAAAACATCTGCGTAATGGCAAACTCACCGCCGGCTTCAACCTTCTCTTTGAAAAACATCAGGTCAGCCTCAAGGCTGGGACTTTCAGGATGTCCTTCAGGATAGGCGGCAACCCCGATGCTGAACCAGTCCCCAAAATTTTCCCTTATGAACCGCACCAGCTCCACCGCATAACGGCAACCGTCTTTCAGGAAAGCCTTGTCCACTTCCTCCCCTTCAGGCAGGTCTCCCCGCAGAGCCAGTACGTTCTGAACGCCGACCGTTTTGTATTCCTCCAGTATTTGCCTTATCTGGTCTTTCGTGTGTCCTATACAGGTCTGGTGTGCCATCACGGTAAGGGAGGTTTCCCTGTGTATCTTTTTCACAACGTTTATGGTCCTTTCCCTTGTGGAGCCTCCTGCTCCGTAAGTGATAGAAACGAATGTAGGCTTTATAAATTCAAGCTCTTTTATGGTTTTAAAAAGGGACTTTTCCCCTTCCGGCGTTTTAGGGGGAAAAAACTCAAACGATATACTTCTTTTACTGCTTTTTAACAGGTCTGAAATCTTCATAAAGATAGTATAAACGAAGGGAGGGAAAGTTGCAAATGATTTGCAAAAACACCGCCCCTTAAAGGGGCTGGCGTCTTAAAACATTGCAGGCGGTCTGCCTTTTGAGGTAACGAGCCTTTCCACAGGCTCACCACCTATGATGTGTTTTTCCACTATTTCAGGCACGTCCTCAGGCTTCACGTTCCCGTACCAGACGGCGTCCGGATAAACAACCACCGTAGGACCTACCATACAGGGACCGAGACAGCCTGTAGGCGTGACAGCCATCTTATCAAAAAGGTTTTTCATCATCAGCTCTTCCTGAAACTTCTGGAATATCTGGTCAGAACCCTTCTCACCGCAGGAAGGCATTCCCGGTGGCTTCCTTTGAAGGCATACGAAAACGTGCTTAAAATCTGCTGACATCAAACAGACCTCCTTCCGTTATTTTTGGAAAATGATACATACAAAAACAAAGGGAAAAAATGATTTAGATTAGTTTTGGGCGTTTATCTGCTGTATGATACTGTCCTTAAAACCGGCTTTTTTCAGCCTTTCCTTTTCCTTTTCCGCTTCAGACCCGCTTTTGAACCTGCCGCAGTAAACCCCGTAGTACTCCTTATACTGCTTTACAAAGCAGTTTTCCGGTGCTTTTTCCTTCAGGAAGGCTTCAGCCTTTTCCCTTTCAGAAAGGAGTATTATCCTTACGGTAAAGTACTTATCCCCGTCCAGAACCCCCGCTTCCTTCAGCTGTTCCAAACGCTGGGAAGCCAGTTTCCCGTATTTTGTATCGTACCGGCTTGCCTTCCCGTAAAACTCACCTGCCTTTTTGTAGTCCTTCTTCAGGTCGTAAATAACCCCAAGGTAGTAGTAAGCGTAATCCTTATATCCTTCCTCAAGGGAAAGTATCCGGAGGTACTTCCTTGCTTTCAGGTAGTCCTTTTCCCTCAGGTAGTAGCTTGCAATCAGCTTGACTATTTCCGGCGTTTTGAAAGAGATAGCCTCAAGAACCGCTATACCCTTTTCCTCCTGTCCCGTCCTGAACAGGGATAAACCACGATAATAAAGGACTTTTTCCCTGTCCTCCGGCAGGAATTTACCCAGCTCCTCCGTGAAGGAGACCACATCACCGTACCTTCCAAGCTTGTAAAGGGCAACCACCCTGTATATGTTTACCCCTTTTGTTTCCGGCAGTTTCAGTATTTCCTCCCATTTTTCGTCTTTGTAGTAAATGTCAGCCAGCTTCAGGTACAGCTTTTCCTTTTCTTCTTCCGGAGCGTAAGGCAGGTAAAATTCCACCACCTTTACCATACCTTCCGGATTTTCCTCAAAAAGCTTCATTCCCAGAATAAACACCTCTTTTGCCGTCTCCGGAGAGAGTTTTTCCTTTTTTAGAAACTGGAGGGCGTTTAGAAAGCCTTCCCTGTCCCCAGCCTTGTATAGGGAATGGATCATAATCCGTATTACCTTTTCCCTGTAAGGATCATCGCCGGTTCCCTTCTGGAGGTATTCCATACACTTTTGTGATGCGGCGGTATAAACCCCTTCCTGATAAAGACCCTGTATTACCTGAAGCGTTTTATCATCACCGCCATCGGATAAAACGGGAAAAGCCAGAACAAAAAGCAGTAGTAAAGACACGATTACCATTACATAATTATAACAAAGAAGGAATACTGGTTTTACATTCGTACGGCGGTTAATATAATATTAAAACCTGAAAGGGAGATAGGAATGAAAGTTATTTACATACACGGATTTAACTCTGCCGGATACGGGGACAAGGTAAACAGGCTGAAGGAACAGTTCGGTATGGAAAACGTCCTGTCCGTAAACCTGCCTTACAAACCTGAAAAAGCCGTATCCCAGCTACAGTTTTTAATAAGGAACATTAAAAACGAAGAACCCCTTTTGCTGGTAGGCACTTCCCTTGGTGGAGCTTACGCAATGTATCTGGCTTACAGGTTTGACCTTCCTGCCGTGGTAATAAACCCGTCTGTAAAGCCTTCACAAGACCTGAAAGACCAGATAGGGAAGCAGGTAAACTACAAAACAGGTGAGGAGTACCACTTTTCCCAAGAGGACGTTAAGTGGCTTGAGAATATAGAACTGCCTATAACGGAGCTGGAAAAGATAAAGGATAAGCTGTTCATTTACCTTGACGAGGGGGACGAACTGCTGGACAGCAGGGCAACGGCAGAGTATTTTAAGGGCTTTTACGTAAAGATGTTCCCCGGCGGAGACCACAGGTTTCAACATATGGATCAGCTACTTGAGGACTTAAAAAGGAAAAGTGTTGTCCGTTATTAATGTTATAATTAAGCTAAATAAATAGAAAAATGGAGGAGTTTTGATGATAGGTGGAATAGGAATTCCGGAACTTCTTTTAATATTCGGCATACTTTTACTCCTGTTCGGTGCAAGGAAACTGCCTGAAATAGGTAAAGGTCTTGGTGAAGGTATAAGGAGTTTTAAAAGCTCCCTCAGTGGCGAAAACGAGAAGGAAGAGGAAAAGGTAGTCCACACTAAAGAGATAGAAGCGGAAATAAAAGAAGAAAAGAAAGTGGAAGCTACAGAAAAGGAAAAAACGCAGGCATAAAGGGAGGGGATATTAATCCCCCGCTCCTATATCCTCCGGTTCAGGTGTACACTCAAACACGTATCCACAATGGGGACATACATAACACTCCCTCGGCTCCTTGTCCTCGTCCAGAATCTCTTCCCAGTAAGCAATCCAGCCACACTTTGGACAGATACGGCAACCTTCTAAAAGCGTGCCGTCAGCAAGCTCTAAAAGTCCCTTCTCATCTATGTAAACAGGATTGCCTTTTTTGTCCACCACAAACTCCCCGTCAACGGACCTTAAAGGCAGTTGATACCCGTTTTCAAGGGCGTAGCGGACAGCTTCCGAAACCTCAACGAATTCTTTGATAACGTTTCCGGAAACCGCATCAACAAGGTAAACCTTACCGCCTTCTTCCCTGATGTAAACCCTCATTACTAATCCCCCTATTGGTTTATTTGGATATAACTAAATTTAGGATTGGCAGGGAGGATTGCAAGGGAAAAAGGACAGATGGTCGGTGGAGGAGTCGAACCTCCGACCTCCTGCGTGTCGGGCAGGCGCTCTAACCAACTGAGCTAACCGACCGTCCAAGAATGCCCCCGACGGGATTCGAACCCGTGTCGCCGGCGTGAAAGGCCGGTGTCCTAGGCCTGGCTAGACGACGGGGGCAATGGTGAGCCGCCTGGGGGTCGAACCCAGGACCACCGGTTTAAAAGACCGGTGCTCTACCAACTGAGCTAGCGGCTCATCAATTCAAAAGAAACAATAATTTAGAACAAAATCCGCCTGTTGTCAAGTGCTTTCCTGACAGGGATAAATATTGACTTTTTCAGAAAATTTCATATATAATATATGCCCTGTTGTTAGCTGGCGTAGCTCAGTCGGCAGAGCAGGTGATTTGTAATCACCAGGTCGTGGGTTCAAGTCCCACCGCCAGCTTTATTGAAGTGGAGGAGTCGCCTAGCCTGGCCAATGGCGGGAGACTGTAAATCTCCTGGCGTATGCCTGCGCAGGTTCGAATCCTGCCTCCTCCACC
>JAADDT010000032.1 GCA_013153765.1 Aquificota bacterium | reverse complement strand
AGCTCATCTCAAGTAAAGTCCTCCCTTCCATAATACCGGAAGTGGAAGAAATGGCACGGATAGGAAAGTCCGGCAGTCTCCACAAATACCCGCTTTTGAAACATTCCATCAAAACCGTTGAACAGCTTGAGGAGTTTTTAAAAAAAAAGAGTTCATAAAGTCCTCCATACACAAACGGTTTTTAAGCCGTTTAGGTAAAACCGTTTTCCTGTCTGAATTTTCCGACATAACCCTCCTTAAAATGGCCGGATTTTTCCACGATATAGGCAAGGTAAAAACAGCCGGCAAAGGATTTAACGGACACGAAAATATCGGCGGGGAGCTGTTCAGGAAAGATATTGGGAAAAGGCTCTCACTGGGGAAAAAGGCTACAGACTTTGTATCTTACCTGATACGGAACCATCTGCAGGTAATCAGGCTTTACCACCTGAAAGAGACAGGAGGGCTGAAGCAGGAAGATATAAACTTTTTCTGGTACGAACACGGCGAAAGAGCGGTATATCTATTTTTGCTCACCTTTGCCGACATTGTAGCCACATCGGAGGACTGGGAGTTTTTAAAGAGGATAAAGCTGTTCGTTATTTACCTTCAAGAGTATTACTTTGATTACTACCTGAAAAACATAGTTGAACAGCCTCTACTGACGGGAAAGGAGATAATGGAGCTTTTAAACATACCCCCTTCCCCTGAAGTCGGCAGGATAAAGGAACTGCTGATGAAGGAGCAGATTTCAGGCAGGATAAAAAACAGGGAAGAGGCTGTAAGTTTCATCAAAAGCCTTACCTGATTATTCCGCCTCCAAGCAGTGCATCACCGCTGTAAACTGCCAAGACCTGTCCCGGGGCGAATTTTGGCTGTGGCTCTTTAAACAGGAAAGAGTAGCCCCCTTCCGTTCTCTCCACAGAAGATACTTCCACAGGTTTCTGCCTGTATCTGCCCTGCACCTGCAGTTTTTCTTTTTGGAGCAGGTCTTCAGGGACGAACAGGTTCAGGCTTTCAACATTTACCCTATCGGTAAGAAGCTCCTCTTTCGTTCCAACAACCAGCCTGTTTTGTGAAGGTATTTTGTCAACAACGTAAAGCGGTTCTTTCCAGGAAACGCCTAATCCTCTTCTCTGTCCTATGGTGTAGTCAGGTAAACCTGTGTGTACACCGACCTTTTCTCCTGTTGTAAGGACTATCTCTCCCTTTTGTATAGGGAAAAACCTGTTTTCCCTGATGTACTCACCGGGAGTTTTACCGGCTGTAAAGCATATCTCAAAACTTTCCGATTTTTCTGCCACAGGCAGTCCGTATTCCTTTGCTATCCTTCTGGTTTCTTCCTTTGTCAGGTTTTCAAGGGGAAAAATAAGGAAAGGAATCACTTCCTTCTCAAGGAGTGCCATAAAGTAAGACTGGTCTTTATTCCTGTCCCTTCCCCTTTTTATCACCGTGTATCCGTGGAAATCTCCCTTGCCGAGGTAATGTCCGGTGGCAAGGTAGTCCATCCCAAGCACTTCCACAACGTATTTTGCCAGAAGACCGGTTTTTACTTCCCTGTTGCAGATACTACAGGGATTGGGCGTTTTTCCCTTCTTGTATTCCTGCAGAAAGTACCCTATGACCTTTTCCCTGAACAGTTCTTCCCAGTCCAGAACGTAATGGTCTATCCCGAGGAACGACGCCACCCTTTTTGCGTCCTTAACGTCCTGTGGAGAGCAACATACCTGAATATCGGTTTCACAACTGATTGAGGACAGCTTTAGTGTGATACCGACAACGTCATAGCCTTTTTCTTTAAGTAGCAGGGCGGACACGGAAGAGTCCACCCCACCGCTTAAGGCAACCGCCACTTTTTCCATTATTACTGTTGTATAAGCTCTCCCATCTTGAATATTGGCAGGTACAGTGCCACCAGTATGAAGCCGACAATGGCTCCGATAAACACAATCAGGAGCGGCTCTATGGTGGATATTAAAGCTTCCACTGCCCTATCCACTTCGTCCTCAAAGAAGTCAGCGACAGTATCAAGCATTTCGTCAAGTCTACCGGTGTCCTCACCGACCCTGACCATTGCGATTAATATAGGAGGAAAGATTTTAGGATCAAGGGATTTGTATATTTCCTGACCTTTTTCAACGCTGTCCTTTGCTTTTAGTATAGCCTTTTCAATAACCACGTTTCCCGCTACGGAAGAGGATATTTCCAGTGCACGGATTATGGGCACACCGCCGGCAATCAGTGTGGCAAGCGTTCTGGAAAACTTGGCTATTGCACCTTTAAGGAAAATGTCCCCTAAAATCGGAAGTTTGAGGAAAAGCCTGTGGTAAAACTCTTTCCCTTTTGGCGTGCTGTATATGTATTTATTCAGTATTACCAATCCTATAACAACGCCGATTATTATCAGTATGTTAGATTTGAGGAAATTACTTATATCTATAAGTAGCTGTGTGACGAAAGGCAGTTCACTTCCCATAGATTGGTATATTTCCGCAAAGGTCGGCACGATGAAGGTAAGTATTCCCAGCACTATAACCGTGGCTATTATAACGACCATTGCCGGATACCATGCGGCACTTACTATCTTCCTTTTTATTGCGGCTATCTTTTCGTAGTACTGTGTAGCCCTTTGGAGTATCACGTCCAGATTTCCGGATTCTTCCGCCGCCTCAATAAGGTTTACCAGAAAGTCCGGAAACACGTTTTTATGTTTAGCCATAGCCTTTGACAGGGACATACCTGCCACAACGTCGTCCTTAACCTTTTTCAGGGCTTCCGCAAGTGTCTTGTTTGGCATCTGTTCGGACAGTATCTCAAGGGCTTCAGCAATACCAACACCGGCGTTTATCAAAGCCCCTAACTGGCGTGTAAATATGGCAAGGTCCTTTTCCTTTACTTTAGGTTTGAACAGGTTTATTGAAAACTTTTTAGCCTCAATGATCTGGAGCTTTATTTCCTCAAAACCCCTTTTTTCCAGCTCAACCTGTGCCGCCCCCGCATCAGGAGCGTAAATAACGTCCTCCCTCACTACCCCGTACTTATCACGGGCAACGTACTTAAACTTGGGCATACTTTAACCTCCCTACTTTAGAGTTTTCAGCATCCTTTCCAGCTCCTGCGGTTCCGGAGACACCTTAAAGCCGTCCTCTTCCGTAATCAGCCCCTCCTTTATAGCCCTGAAAATAGACTGGTTCATGGTTTGCATTCCCGTTCCTACCTGTCCCGACTGCATAAGACCGTAAATCTGGTGTATTTTGTTTTCCCTTATAAGGTTCCTTATACCTGTTGTTGGTATCAATACCTCGTGTATCAGAACCCTTCCACCGCCAATTCTGGGAAGGAGCCTTTGGGAAATTACCCCCTGTAAAACAAAACTCAGCTCCGTTCTTATCTGGTCCTGCTCGCTTTCCGGAAAAACGTTTATTATACGGTTTATCGTCTGTATTGCGGTGTTTGTGTGGAGTGTGGCGAAAACGAGATGTCCCGTTTCTGCCGCCGTAAGTGCCGCCCTGATAGTTTCAAGGTCCCTCATCTCACCTACCAGTATCACGTCAGGGTCTTCCCTTAACGCATACTTTAACGCTATTGAGAAGCTTGAGGTGTCGTTCCCGACCTCCCTCTGGGCAACGAGGGATTTCTTGTGTGGAAAAAGGTACTCTATCGGGTCTTCTATGGTAATGATGTGGTAAGGATAATTTGAGTTTATGTAGTCTATCATTGATGCAAGCGTTGTTGTTTTACCGCTACCTGTAGGTCCCGTTACGAGGACAAGTCCCATACTTTTACGGCACAAATCCTTTACGGAAGGTATCAGTCCCAGCTCTTCCAGTGGCTTTATCTCAAACGGTATTCTCCTTAAAGCCGCCGCAACACTGCCTCTCTGTCTGTAAACGTTTACCCTGAACCTTCCAAGCCCTTTCACGCTTATGGAAAAGTCAACCTCGTTTTTGTCCTCAAAAACCCTTTTCTGCTTTTCGTTCATTATTGAATAGATAAACTTCTGCGTGTCTTTGGGATACATTACAGGGTACTCTGCAAGGTAGACTATCTTACCGTCAACCCTTATTGCCGGCGGTGCTCCGGCTGTTATGTGTATGTCCGAGGCGTTCTGCTCAATAGCCACCTTTGCTATTTCATCAATAGTGAAAGAAAGTTTCTCCTGCTCCATGATTGAACCTCTTTTTACTTAATCAGTACCCTTTCCACCTCTGACACGTCCGTAATGCCTTTTTTAACCTTAAGCAGTGCATTCTGGTAAAGGGTTCTCATTCCGTTTTTTATAGCCATCTCCCTTAGCTGGGCGGCGTTTGCCCCAGACAGGATGGCTTTCCTTATATTATCGTCAATTTCCAGTATTTCGTGAACGGCAGTCCTTCCCTTGTATCCACTTCTGCTACACTTTTCACACCCTTCCGGATTGTGGACGTAAAACTGACCTTCCTTTATATCCTCCTCCGTAAATCCCAGTCCAAGCCAGAACTCCTTCGGATAGGTTGCAGGCTGTTTACAGTTATCACACAGCTTTCTAACAAGCCTCTGGGCGATTATCATATTAACCGCAGTGCCCACAAGGAAGTTTTCAACACCTATGTCTATAAGCCTTGTTATGGAGGACGGTGCGTCGTTTGTGTGTAGCGTGGAGAAAACCAGGTGTCCGGTAAGTGCGGCTTTTATGGATATTTCAGCCGTTTCCCTGTCCCTTATCTCACCGACCAGTATAATATCCGGGTCCTGACGGAGGAAAGCCCTCAGTGCCTCCGCAAACGT